>CALDBH010000001.1 GCA_937938065.1 uncultured Sulfurovum sp.
TTTGGTGGTACAAACGGTGTAGTTATCTTTAAGAAAATATAAGGATTAATGCATGGCAACTTATTTAGATTTTGAGAGCAAAATTGAAAAGATACAAGAAGAGATTGTATCGGCACATGCCATCGCAAATTTCGAGGCTGTAAATAAGTATCAAGATGAGCTGGACAAAGAAGTGCAAAAGACTTTTGGCGCACTGACTGACTTTCAAAAACTTCAACTTGCCCGTCACCCGGACAGACCTTATGCTTTAGACTACATCAAACTTTTGATGAATGATGCATATGAAATTCACGGTGATCGTGCATTTAGGGATGACCCGGCTATCTTATGTTACATCGGTTGGATTAATGGTCAGAAGACAATGCTTATCGGTGAACAAAAAGGTCGTGGTGTTAAAAATAAGATCAAAAGAAACTTTGGTATGCCAAACCCTGAAGGGTATAGAAAAGCACTACGTGCAGTGAAAATGGCAGAGAAATTTGATATTCCTGTACTGATGCTTATAGACACTCCGGGTGCATACCCTGGGCTTGGAGCAGAGGAGAGAGGTCAGAGTGAGGCTATCGCTAAAAACCTATTTGAATTTGCTTCTGTGAAAGTGCCAATGGTTTCCATCGTTATCGGTGAGGGTGGTTCAGGTGGAGCACTTGCTATAGGTGTTGCAGATAAACTTGCAATGATGCGCTACTCAGTATTTGCTGTGATCTCACCTGAAGGGTGTTCTGCGATTTTATGGAATGATCCAAGCAAAGTAGAAGCTGCGACGAAAGCATTGAAGATCACACCAAATTATCTACTTGAACATGGGTTGATAGATGATGTACTTGATGAGCCTCTGATAGGTGCACATCGTGATAAACAAACAGCAGCGGATGCACTTAAAAAGTATTTCCTGGAGAGTGTTAAAGCACTTAGAGAACTTTCTGAAGATGAAATGCTTGATCAACGTTACAAGAGACTTACCGCTGTTGGCGCATACAGCGAATAGCGACTAACACCTTTTATGATACACGAGATAGCCCAAACCATTGTAGGTTACATTGGTGATATGGGCTACTGGGGTATCTTTATTCTCATGTTCCTTGAGAGCACTTTCTTTCCTTTCCCTAGTGAAATTGTCATGATACCTGCAGGGTATTTAGCGTTTAAAGGTGAAATGAATCTTTATATGGTTATTTTGGCAGGTATAGTGGGTTCTGTGGCAGGGGCACTTTTTAACTACTATCTCGCGATGCATTTTGGAAGAAAATTCATTTTACGTTATGGTAGATACTTTTTTATTAAAGAAGAAACCTTAGATAAACTCGAAGCTTTTTTCATTAAACATGGAGAACTTTCTACCTTTAATGGAAGACTCATCCCAGGCATACGACAACTCATCTCTCTCCCCGCTGGACTTGCACGTATGAATATGGCTAAATTTGCTTTTTATTCCGGATTGGGTGCAGGTATCTGGGTGATCGTTTTAGTAGCCTTAGGTTATGTACTGGGTTCAAATGAAGCACTCATCTCTGAATACCTACAGTCTGCAACACTGATCGCACTTCTCTGTGTGGTATTGATCACACTTTTTTATGTAATTAGACATAAAAGAAGAAAAGAGATCTTGGAAGATTAATTAGCGCAACCAGTTGCGTGAGCTCTCCGCTGCGGAGAACCTAGTGTTCAGAAAAAAATTTAGTTTTTTTCTAAGTCATGCTTTAGCATTGAAGCGTAACATGTAGGGCTTTGCTCTATATGTGTCCTCATAATCAAAAAGAGATATTGGAAGATTAGTTCAATATCCAAGTTACATATTTTTTCTTCTTGATCGTTGTCTTTTTTAATGCTTTAAATACTTTGTCTATCACGGTATGATGTAGTGCGACATAAGACTTTGTATCTGTGATATTTATCTTTCCTATCATTTTTGGGTCAATGCCTATCTCTTTGCATAAAGTACCGAGTATATCTCCCGCTCGAAGCTTGGTTTTTTTACCGCCGTTAATGCAAAGTGTATCATACTCAGAGACCATCTTAAATGAAGCATCTACTCGTAAGTCTTTCATCTGTGCTGTACGTGCTTGAGAAGTGATGTAAGAACATTTTTCACTGTCCCTTGGCCCATAGAGTGAGATGGCTGTACCTTTGGCATCTGCGCGACCAGTACGTCCAATACGGTGAGTGTAGACTTCTTGGTCAAAGGGTAAATCATAGTTGATGACCAGTTCGATATCTTTGACGTCCAAACCTCTTGAAGCGACATCTGTAGCTACCATGATACGCCTAGAACCATTAGAGAAGGCGATCAGAGATTCATTACGATCTCTTTGATCAAGGTCGCCATGTATGTCTATAGCAGAATGCCCACGTTGGTGCAATGTGTCTGTCAGAGAAATGACTTCTGCTTTAGTGTTACAAAAAATAAGGAGTGACTCTGGTTTATAGGATTGGATCAGGGCTGTGAGCGTTTTAAATTTATCAGAAGTCTCATAGACTATTTCATCTATTTTATCACTCTCTTGAACCGTGTCTACTTTGATGGTAATGGGCTGTTTCAGTAGAGCTTTGGCAAGTTTTTCTATCTTCTCGGGGAATGTCGCTGAGAAGAGCAGGGTTTGTTTGGCACGTGGCATGTTGGAACCTATTTTGACGATCTCATCATAAAAACCCATATCCAGCATACGATCTGCTTCATCAAGTACCAGTGTTTTGATGCTGCCCAGTACCAGTGTCTCTTTTGCCAGGTGGTCTTGTATACGTCCAGGTGTACCTATGAGTATATGCGCACCTTTGGCCAGTGATTCAGCTTGGGCGCGAAGTGGCACTCCACCATACAGTGTGAGTATTTTGAGGTTGGGTTTGTAGGCTGCTACTTTTCTGAGTTCAACAGCTATTTGGTCAGCCAGTTCACGTGTAGGCGTGATGATAATGGTCTGTGGCTTATAGTTGTTTGTATCTGTACGCATCACACAGGGTAATCCAAAGGCCAATGTTTTTCCAGAACCTGTCTTGGATTGGGCTAAGATGTCTTTACCTTCCAAGATAGGGCTGATAGCCTTTTCTTGTATCTCAGTCATCGTTGTGAAGTTTAGTATATTGAGTGTTTCCAAAAGTGCTTTTGGAAGTGCTTCTATGCTATTAAATGATGCCATATTATTGTAGTCCAAGTGTTTCAAGTAGGATAAGTACAAGTGAGAGTAGTTTCATGATTAATCCTATAAATTGATTAAAGCTATAAGTGGAGTAAGAAGATTAATATATGGGCAAAAGCCCATAAGGTGTTAAAGACTTAAGATTATGCCTGAGCTTTTTTATAGTCTAAAATCATTTTGTAAGCTTCGTCTTTTAAAAGAAGTTTTTCTTTTTTAAGTGTTTCAAGCTCTACATCAGTTAAGATTGTACGACCTGCTTCTGCATCTTCAACTTGCTGGTCAAGTGCATTATGCTTTTCAAAAACTTTTGAAAAGTGCGCATTGTTTAGTTTTAGTTCGTGTATTTCATTTTTGTATTCGTGTAACATGTTACTTCCTAGTATTAATATATTCTATTATTATAACTTTTTTGTGGTTAGTGGAGAGTTAAAAGTAAATTTTTTACGTTCTGTATTCCGCATTTATTTTTACATATTCATAACTCAGATCACAGCCATAAGATGTGTAGCTGGCATTACCTAAACCAATGTCACAAGTGACTTTAAAACGCTCTTGTTTCATGATCTTATATGCTTTGTCTTCACGTGCTTTGTCTAACTCTCTGAATTGGCTAGAGTAGATAAGAAGGTCATCATAGTGTATGGTAAGGGTTTCGTCATCACAGGCTATGCCAGATGCACCTATGGTTGAAGCAATGCGTCCCCAGTTTGGATCTTCTCCAAAGAGCGCAGTTTTTACCAGGAGAGAGTTGCTTAATGCCATACTTGCCCTTTTCGCTTCTTCCTCACTCTTGGCTCCCTTGACTTCAAATGCCACAAGTTTGTTTGCCCCTTCTCCGTCTTTAAGTATGAGCATAGCCAGTTCAAACATGATCTCATTGAGGGCCCCAGCAAAGGCTTCTTTATCGTAATGTGCACTTTGTTTGTTTGCAAGTAACATCACCGTGTCATTGGTAGACGTGTCACCATCTACAGAGATACGGTTAAATGAACCTTCTGTTGCTTCTGTGAGCAGTTCATCCATGTCAGACTTAGGGATGTCAGCGTCGGTAATGACAAAACAGAGCATTGTGGCCATAGCAGGGTTTATCATGCCTGCACCTTTACAGATGGCTGCAATGTTAAATGAGTTACCGTCTTCGAGTTCTACTTGATAAGCCAACTCTTTTTTGAAGCTGTCTGTCGTCATGATGGCACGCGCTGCTTGATGTGAATTTGAAGTATTGAAGTCAAGAGTATCAAAAGCAGAGGTTATTTTATCTATAGGTAAACGGTAGCCTATGACACCAGTAGAACTCATCACAGGATTAAGTACATTTTGTTTACTTGAGAGCGTAGACATAATGGAGTCTATATCTTCTACACCTTTATCCCCTGTCATTGCATTGGCATTTTTGGCATTGATGAGGACAAAGTTGGTTTGAAAATCTTTTGGATACTTTTGAAAATGCTTAATGGGTGCAGCTTGAAATGTATTGCTTGTAAATACAGACGAGATATCACATGGTGCTTCACTTCGTATAAAAGCAACATCACCATCTAGTTCAGATAC
>CALDBH010000002.1 GCA_937938065.1 uncultured Sulfurovum sp.
CTCAAAGGTCGTCTCTGTGTACAATTATAGGCAATCTCGTCAGGTATGGCACCTGCTTTGACTAAATTTTTTGCTACGTTAAACACCTCTTCATTCATTGAATTAGTGGTAAAGTACCTTGTATCAGAGAGTAGTGCCGTATAAAAACATGTCGCTGCATCAGCCTCTACAGTATAAAGTTCTTTAAACAATGCAAATGCCACCTGTGACGCGGACGCATATTCAGCTATCACAACATTGATACTTCCATAAAGTGTATTACTCTCATGGTGATCGATGTTGATGATATCTCTACCTTCTAGATCAAACCCCAGTCTATCTACACTGCCACAATCACAAGAGAGTATCAAACTGTCTGTATAATCCATATGATGTTTGATTTTTTTAAAGTTTGGTAAAAAATCAAGATGAAGGGGTAAGTCTATTGAAGCATTCACTACTTCAACTTTTTTACTTTTATCTTTACTTAACAGTGCATAGATACCTAATGCTGTACCCAAAGTATCCGCATCGGGGTTAAGATGGGAAAGTATGGTGATAGAGTTTGCAGATTCTATCTTATTTTTGACTTCATCATAGGGGAGACTCTCAATAATCATTTTGTTCTTTCATTATTTAGTTCACACAGTCTTAAATTATATAGTAATAGTGTTAACAGACTATTACTACTCTACCTTCATAGACAAATCTATCCAATTTGCCTGATGGATGACTGCTCCTGAACTAATGGCATCTACTCCAGTGCTTGCAATCTCTTCAATCGTCTCAAGTGTTACATTACCACTGGCTTCCAGTAAGATGTGAGGATAATTCTCATTTCTGTACGCGACTACTTCCTTGGTCTCTTCTATAGACATATTATCACACATCACAATATCTGCTCCGGCTTTCATCGCTTTTTTAACCATAGCTAGACTTTCGCATTCTATTTCAACTTTTGAGGTAAATGGAATCTTTTGTCTTACTTCTTTCATAAAAGCATCTAAATCATCTATCGTCTGTAAGTGTGTGTCTTTCAGCATTAAACAGTCATCAAGCCCCATGCGGTGATTGATCCCTCCACCACAGCGTACTGCATATTTTTCAAACTCACGAAGCAGAGGTCTTGTTTTTCTTGTATCCAATAACTTCACACCCGAATCTTTGATAGCATCTACATATTCAGCTGTCAAAGTAGCGATAGAACTTGCATGAAGTGCCATATCCAAAATGGAACGCTCAAGTGAAAGAATGGTTTTTGAATCTCCTGAGATAAAAAGAAGTTTTTCACCCTTTACAAAACGACTGCCATCAGAGATTTTCCACTCCAGTGATAAGTCATACATCTTTGCAAAGGTCTCTACATACTCCTGTCCTGCAAATACTCCATCACTCTTGGCGATGATATACGCTCTTATAGATTTACCTGTACTAATACGGGAAAACAAGTCTCCACGTCCTACATCTTCAGCCACTAAAGCCTTTAGAAATGTCTCTTTAAACATTATTTTATCGCCAACATGCGCTCTAGCGCTAAATTTGCATACTTAATCGTATCAGGATCCACCACAATTTCATTAATTGGTTTGTTATCTTCTATGGATTTTAGTGTGTTATAGAGATCTTCCAAAGTCGTTTCATTCATTGTTGGGCACTCTGGTTTGGTTGAAGAGAGTACATAGGTATTACCTTTTCTCATTCTGTTGACAAGATTGTATTCTGTTCCTATAGCTACTTTTTGTTCAGGATCAAGGTCATTGACATACTTAATGAGTTGTGATGTGGATCCTGAAAAGTCTGCTACACGTACTACACTTGGATCGCATTCTGGGTGGACGGCTATTTTAATGTCTGGGTACTTGTTTCGGTAGAACTCTACATCATCTACTGTAAAGAGTTGGTGTACAGAACAAAAACCATTAAAACAAATGATATCTGCTTCTTTAGGATCACACTCTTTCCCATCTACTTCTACACCAATAACACAGGACTTCAAGCCCATTTGTATAGCAAAATTCTGTCCTAAACATCTGTCTGGAACGAAGAGTATCTTCTTCCCACTCTCTAATCCTTTTTCAATGATCTTAAATGCATTGGAAGAGGTACATACCAGTCCGCCCATCTTTCCTACTTTTGCCTTGACTGAAGCATCAGAGTTGATATAGGTAATAGGTAAGATGTTTTCTTTGGCTATGCCTCTGTCGACCATGTACTGTACGGATTCGTCAAAATAAGAGCCGTCCATCATACGTGCCATGGCACAACATGCTATTTTTGGCATAAGTACACGTTTCTCAGGTGCAATAACTTTTACACTTTGGCCCATAAACCCAACCCCGCAAAAAACAACCCACGGGTTTTTATCTGCTTTGGATCTGCGTGCCAACTCAAGACTGTCACCGACAATATCAGCCATTTCAAATACTTCATCACGCTGATAATAGTGTGCCACTACTGTGACATCCAATTCTTTTTTAAGCCTGTTAATTTCAGCTTTGTAATCAATACTCATTTATATCCTTCAGGGATTGAATCCTCTCAATAATATGGCTATTTTATCAAAATTCGGATAAAATTGCACTATTCAAACACTTATAACATTTTCAAGATAAGTGTAGTATAAATTTTAATTGTGGACTAATCATGGACTTTTTAACGAATCAAAATATTTTACTCTATCTTGCGGCCTATCTTATAGCCGGAATTCCTTTTGGATACCTACTGGCTAAAAAATTTGCAGGTGTTGACATCAAAGAAGCCGGAAGCGGTAATATCGGTGCCACCAATGTACTTCGTGTTGTAAAAGAACAAGACCCGAAACTGGCAAAAAAACTAGGTGCCATCACACTCTTTTTGGATGCTATAAAAGGTGTTGTTGTCATACTTGTAGCTAAGATGCTTGGTGCTCCTGAAAGTGTACTTTGGACCATAGCAGTACTGGCTGTAGTAGGACATTGTTTTTCAGCATTTTTGTTTTTTGAAGGTGGCAAAGGTGTAGCTACCGGCTTTGGTGTACTGCTCATTATGATGCCTGTCCCTGCTCTTATTGCTATTGTTGTTTGGCTGATTGCAGCAAAAGGATTAAAGATCTCGTCACTCTCCTCACTCATAGGGCTCATTGCTTTCATTATCGCATCATACGTGATGTACCCTGAAGTACCGGGTATAGGTTCACATGCTCCTATTTGGATCATCGCATTTATCATCTTCTATAAACATATCCCAAATATTGTAAGAATCTTCAAGAAAGAAGAAGGCAAAGTCTAAAATGACCATTCATATAGAAGATCTGACTTTTGATGTCATCATCGGTTTACTCGACTTTGAACGAGACAGACCACAACGTGTCATCATCAATCTTGAAGCTTCTTATGATTACAGCGATGATGCATTTATCGACTATGCTGATATGGTACTTTTGATACAAAATGAACTCAAAGAGAAACGCTATGAACTTTTAGAGAATGCTCTTTTAGGTCTCAAAGAGGTACTCTATACAACCTATCCACATCTTCAAGCACTCTCACTCAAGATTTCCAAACCGGATATTTTAGCTGACTGCACTGTTTCCTTAAGTAAAACTTGGAATTTTTAAATTTTTTTCAAAACCCCCTATTTTTATGTTATAATATTAAATAAATCTTAAAGATAAAAAGGTTCATTTATGAGAATATTGATCATAGAAGATGAAGTGACACTCGGCAAAACACTTTCAGATACACTGACAGAAGAAGGTTATCAAAATGATGTGGCTGAAAATCTTGGTGATGCAAAGTATTATATTGATATCAGAAACTACGATTTAGTGCTGCTTGCATGGCCATCTGGCAGTGAAAAGAATCTAGATATCATCTCTACTATTAAAACAGAAGCACATAAAACCTCTGTGATCGTTCTCTCTGATCGTGAAGACAAAGAGAGTGAGATCAAAGCACTAAGATCTGGTGCAGATGACTTTATCAGAAAACCTCTTGACTATGATATTTTACTGGTACGTATTGAAGCAAAACTACGATTTGGTGTTTCCAACATTATCGAAATAGAAGACCTTATCATCAATCCGGAAGAAGAAAAGATCATCTATCAGGGTGAAGAGATAGAACTCAAAGGTAAACCATTTGAAGTCTTAACACATTTGGCTATGCATAAAGACCAAATCGTCTCCAAAGAGCAACTGCTAGATGCCATCTGGGAAGAGCCTGAACTTGTGACACCTAACGTTATTGAAGTTGCTATCAACCAGATCCGTCAAAAAATGGATAAACCTTTAGATATTACTACTATTGAAACAGTAAGAAGACGTGGTTATAGATTTTGTTTTCCTAAAAAGATCTCTTAATCCTTTAGCGCCATGACACCTTTTTGGCACCTTCCTCTTATGTGGTTCAAAACCTCTCAACCCCAAACTAAAGCTATTCTTTTTTATGATGGAACTTGTGCATTTTGCAATGCCATAGTTCGTTTCGTCATAGTGAGAGATCGCAATGACCTACTGACTTTTTCCCCTCTTCAGGGGGAGACTATCAAAGAAAAAAATATCGATATAGTTGATCTTGATAGCATCATACTCTATACACAAAATGGGGAAACACTCTACAAAAGTGATGCAAGTATTGCTCTGTTTCAACGACTTGGTGGCTTATGGTTTATCATGGCAAAGATAAGTAAGTTCATACCTAAAGTATTACGGGATGCTGTCTATGATCTTATAGCAAAAATACGATACAAATTGGCAGGTAAAATAGAAGATAAAACATGCCCTCTTTTACCAAAAAAATACCAAAGTAAAATTTTATTATAAATTCGCAGATAATTTAACTTAAGCATAAGCTTTGTTCCGTTATAACTCGTATAAATAACATATACAGAGGAAACCATGGCATTAGTAATAACTGACGAATGTATTGCATGTGATGCATGTAGAGAAGAGTGTCCAAATGAGGCAATCGAAGAAAATGATCCGGTTTATATTATCGATGCAGATAGATGTACAGAGTGTGTAGGTCATTTTGATGAACCTCAATGTATCTCTGTGTGTCCGGTAGATTGTATTGTTCCGGATCCTGACAATGTTGAGAACGTTGAAGAGTTAAAATTCAAATATGACAAACTGCAAGAAGAAGAGTAGTTAGGCTATGGCAAAACGAACTGCTATCATTGATATCGGTTCAAACTCAGCAAGACTTGTAATTTTTGAAAAAACAAGTCGCTATGGCTTTCATCTTATCTGCGAACAAAAATCCAAAGTTCGAATTGGTGAAGGCGCTTATGAAAAAGAGGGTTACCTTCAACCAATCGGTATAAAACGAGCCTATCTCACTTTAAAATCTTTCCTTCACACCATAGACAAATATCAAGCAAACAAAACACTTTGTGTCGCTACTTCTGCACTGAGAGATGCCCCAAATGGAAAAGAGTTTGTCAAGTGGATACAAAAAGAGCTTGGACTCTTCATTAAGATCATAGATGGTAACAAAGAAGCCAAATACGGTGGTATCGCTGCAGTCAACTTACTACCCATAAGTGAAGGAATCAGTATAGATATTGGTGGTGGATCATCCGATATGTCACTCATTAAAAATGGGCAGATCGTAGATACTTATTCCCTCGATCTTGGTACGGTAAGACTTAAGGAACTATTCTTTGACAAAGGGCTTACACCTTCAGTGATAAACGAGAAAG
>CALDBH010000003.1 GCA_937938065.1 uncultured Sulfurovum sp.
CTGTTTGGTCGTCCAAGCCCTACAAAGATAGGCCGCGCAGTAAGTAAAGGCAGTAAGATACTTAAAGAGCGTGGAGAGATGAGTAGAGCAGAAGAGCGTATGGTAAGCATAGAAGAAGAGATAGAAGCACTCGAATATGAATTGGAAGATAAAATAGATGCATTAAATGATAAGTACACTGTAGACAACTGTGAGATAGAAACATTTAGCATCAAGCCAAGAAAGACCGATATAGATGTGGAAATATGTGCAGTTGTTTGGAGGGTCAGTTAAGGAGAAAGGCTTTTTTAGCCTTTGCTCCCTGGTTTAATAGCAGTACTTCCATCTTTACACATTGGACATTCATCCGGAGTGAACATCTCAAAAGTAAAATCATCAAGTGCAAAAAGAGGCACGTCATTTGGTAGGCTACACTCTTCTTTAGCCTCGGTATCGCTACCTACACGTTTACAGAATCCTCTGTTTGCCAGCGATGCAAACGCCACGACAACACCACCCAATGCCTCTATGGCTTGAGCAGCTTTCAATGCAGAACCGCCAGTCGTGATAATATCTTCACAAATGATGATCTTTTCACCCTTTGCTACTTCAAAACCACGACGTAACTCCATGCCTCCCTCTTTCTTTTCAACAAAGATAGATCTAACATCAAGTGAACGGGCAAGTTCATAACCGGCAAGTACTCCACCTAAGGCAGGTGCACATACAGTATCTACTTCAATACCATTCTCCTTGATCATTTGAGCAAGAGCATCAGTAAGCAATGAAGCTTTTTTAGGATATTCAAGTACTTTGGCACTTTGAAGGTATCTGTTTGAGTGATTACCGCTTGCCAAAAGGAAGTGACCTTCAAGCAGAGCATTGGCATCTTTGTATGCTTGTTCTACATCATAGGATTTTTGCATACTTAAACCTTGAGTATATCAGCTTCTTTTGTTTTAAAAGCTTCTTCTATTTTAGCGATGTATTCATCTGTAATTTTTTGTATTTGATCTTGCGCTTTTTTAGATTCGTCTTCACTGAGCTCTTTATCTTTCTCAAGTTTTTTGATCTTGTCATTACCGTCTTTTCTTACATTTCTGACAGAAACTTTTGCATGCTCAACCATACCTTTGGCCTGTTTAACGATCTCTTGTCTTTGTTCACTTGTCATTGGCGGGAAAAAGAGTTTGATGAAGTCACCATCATTATTTGGATTCACACCGATGTTCGCTTCCTGGATCGCTTTTTCAATGACAGGAAGAAGCGTCTTTTCCCAAGGAGTAATACTGATCGTTGTAGCATCTGTAGCAATAACATTACCTACTTGGTTTAATGCAGTCATCGTACCATAGTAATCTACTTTAATGTTATCTATGATACCAGTCGTTACTTTTCCAGTTCTAAGAGTTGAAAAGTCTCTTTTAAGGGCATCGATACCCTTTTGCATATTTTCTTGTGTTTGTTCAAAAATCTCATTTACCATAACTATCTCCTTGGTATTATTTAGGGAAATTTTACCCTTTTTTACCTTGTTATGTATTTAGATAGTATTTTGGAGGGAATATATAAAGAAGGAAATCCTTCTTTATATAGGGTTAGTTTGCAGTTGGTGCAGCTGGTGCTGCTGGTGTAGTATTTTCTGGTGTTGCTGGTGCTGCTGGTACAGCGGCATTGTTCGCAGGAACGATAGTGTCTGCAACTGATGCAGTATTAGCTGTAGTGTATAGATATCCCAATGCTAAAGTATTTACGATAAATGCAAATGCAAGTGTAAAAGTAAGTTTTGCAAGGAAACCAGTTGGTCCTTTTGCTCCAAATACAGATTCATTACTTCCACTGTATGCGCCAAGACCTATGCTTGAACTTTTTTGTAGAAGTACTGCAATTGTGATAGCTAGTGCAAGTACGATTTGTACGATTAAAAGTGTTGATGTCATCTATGCCTCTTTATGTTATTGGATAGCCCAATGAAATTTGGGTATAATTTCGGCGATTATACCCAAAAAAGTTTGAAATGGTGATGAAGATCATTATTTCGTGTAAAAGGAGAGAACCCGTGTCTAATGTTATTCAAGAGTTTTCTCGTTTTGCACATGAGTATGATACCTATAATGTCATTCAGGCAGAGGTTGCCAAATCATTGGTAGAACAACTTCCCGAATCACATTATACAACGCTTATAGATATAGGCTGTGGTAGCGGTGAAGTCTATAAGAACCTAGAGAAAAACAATGTCTCTTTTGATCATCTCATTGCACTGGATTCTTCCCCAGAGATGCTAGAGATACATCCTTCTTCTAAGAAGATCAAAAAAATATGTGCAGATTTCAATCAGGTTCAAACATTTGAGAACTTTTCATTTACACCAGAGAATTTTCTCCTTTCCTCTTCGGCTTTACAATGGAGTAAAGATTTGGATTTCACTCTGTCTGAGATCTCAAAAAAGTCATCCTTTGCCTATTTTGCCATTTTTACATCCAATACTTTCAAGACCTTGCATGAAACGGCCCAAGTCACTTCGCCTATTTATTCTGAAACTGTATTAAGAGAGACGATCCAAAAATACTATCGTGCTGCATTTGAATTAAAAAAGTATAAACTCCATTTTGAGAATGTTCGAGAAATGTTTAACTATATTAAAAAAAGTGGCGTAAGCGGAGGAGAAAAACAACTGACCTATAAGCAGACAAAGCAACTTATGAAGAGATACCCTTTGGATTATTTAGAGTTTGAAGTTTTGTTTGTTAAGGCTGTTTCCTTGGCTCTTCCTTCTGCATAAAAAAGGATCTTTCTACAGCATACAAGCCATAACGAACCTCTTTGCAAAGTTCCGATAATGTATGGTCTGTCAGTTTAAAACTTTCTTCAAGTACACGTGCAGACTCTTGTGCTCTTGAAAAGTTTGCTATGATCAAGTCATTGATACTGCTGCGAGATAATTCAGAACTAATACTTTCTTTTTGAACATCATTTTCTATATCTCTGTATTGTAAACGATTTTGGTCATAAGCAGGTTGAAGTTTGTGTCGTAATTGTTTAAGGGCAGAAGTTAAAGATTTATCATCGTAGATATAACGGTTGATATCTTCTATCACCCGTATGCCCTCTTTAAGTCGGTTAAGATTGGCATCGATAAGACGCTCAATCTTTTCCAAAGTCTCTTCTTTAGTCATCTCCACCAAAGATTCCAAGAAGCTGGAGTAGTGCTGTAAACATATTTAGAAAGTCCAGGTAAAGAGAAACAGCTGCATCTACTGGTGAGTCATATGCCCCATTTGCTATGTTTTGTGTATCATAGATAGTAAAGATACTAAATAAAAGTAAGATACCTGCAGTAATGATCACATGCATCATTGGACTTTGAAGTATAAACATATTTACCAATGACGCGATAATTACTACGATAAGTGTGATAAAAAGAGGTTTTCCCCAACTTGAATAATCTGTTTTACTGTTAATAGCAAATAGACTTAATGCTCCAAAAAGTACAGATGTCATAAGGAAAGCATTCCCGATAACTGCACCATTACCTGCACCGATAAGTGAAGCCAAAAGTGGGACTAATGAAACACCCGTTAAAAAAGTGAAGATAAAAAGCATTGCCAAATTAAGTCCTGCTTTACCTCTTGTCATGCTGAGTCCAAAGAAAAGTACTAAAAGTTCTGCACCGAAGATGAACCACTTATATTGCATTACCGTTTCTGCATAAGGCATTGTTACATAAGCGCCTGCTGCAGCAGCGATCATACTTGCCGCTAAGAGTTGGTAAGTTTGTTTCATGAAGCTTACAGATGCGCCTTCTTGAACGTATCCAGCTTCTGTTGATGTATAGTCTCTATCATATAAAGCCATAATATTCCTTCAATTGTTAATTTAATGCAAAGTATAGTCCAGAGAGATTAATCTAAGGTTAATAATAGAATTTACTCTTTGCCTCTTTGCTCTTGTAACTTTTTGTATTCATCCTGTGCTTCTTGTGCCTCTGTTTTATTGCTTTGGATCTGAGTGATACTTTTTTCTTCTGCAGTTGAAGTAGGTACTTCAGCTGTATCCATACACGCAGATAAAAGGAATAGAGTAGAGAATAGAAAAAGTAGACGCATAAGTGTTCCTTGAATGTTAACTGGTCTAGGATTATAAAATACTATACTTAAATATAGGCATGAAGGGTAATTTTTATATATAATATGTAAGTAAATAAAAAAAATAAAAGAATTTTCATATATTTCTAAAAAACCCTTGACAAGGAAAGAGTTCGGTGCTATAATACGCGTCCAACAACACATGGACGACTAGCGAGTTGCTAGGAAGAGTGTTATTGAATGATCTTTGACAACCAAATATAAGTAAACAAATCAACGTCTATTTG
>CALDBH010000004.1 GCA_937938065.1 uncultured Sulfurovum sp.
AAAACAGGAAGTACAAAGTACGGATCCATTACTGCAAGATTTTCTATCCAAAGTATCCATTCAGCACCTTGCAACTCATCTGCATTTAAAAGCACACGATACAGTGCAAAGAAAACAGGGATCTGAAGAATAAGCGGTAAACATCCACCCATTGGGTTTGCACCATGCTTCTTATACATTTCCATCATTTGTGCATTCATCTTTGCAGGATCATCTTTATACTTCTCTTTGATATCTTTCATTTTAGGTGCCAAGTCTTTAAGCTTTTGCATAGACATCATACCTTTGTATGAAAGTGGAAATAACACAAATTTCACAAGTAATGTAAAGAGAATGATCGCCCATCCCCAGTTTCCAACGTAATCATTTATCCAAAGCAACACTTTAAAAAATGGTTTTGCTAGAAATGAGAACCATCCAAATTCAATAGCATCTGTAAGTTCTGGGTTAATCGCTCTTAATGTCTTTTCATCTTTTGGTCCAATGTAGGCATTTAATTCTAATGTATCAGATCCCTGAACAAAGATAAGAGGATCACCATTTGCTTCTTTTAAGATAGAAACATTCATACCTTTATCAAAGTCAAAAAATATTGAAGCAACATATCTGTCAAAAGCAGAAGCTATTTTTGCATTTTGGAATTTTTCATACCCTTCAGCATCACCATCTTCAACAGTGTTGATGATATCATCAGCACCTTTTATCAATGCTCCTCTTACAAGCATATACATAGACTGATCAGCTACAGGTCTGTGTCCTGGTGTGATGAAGTATGGTGTTGATGCAGAAGTTGTTACTGTTACGTCATACTGTCCCGTAGGTTTAAAAGTGATCTTTTTTGTTACTATCACAGAAGAGAGTGTCTGTGTTAAAGTCACTGTTTGAGGACCTTTACTCACATCTACAGTTTGACTTCCTGTATTGACATAAGGTGTTTTAAATGCTTCCTCATTTAGTTTAACATCGGAAAATCTTACTTCCAACGGTTTTACTTCACTTGGAGACAAGATCTTTAAATTATTGCCCTCATCGTCATGATACTTTTCTTCTAAAAGTTCCACTTGAGAGATACGCCCAAATTCATCCACAGTCATAATAAAGTTATCAGATTTTACAGTGATCAAGCCCGTTGATGCCATTTGTACTGGTGCACTTGCAGCAGTTGTTGTTAAGGCACCTGGTGTAGGTACACTTGTATTAGATCCTGTATCTACTGTAGGTGTCTGGTGTGTAGTATTTGATGTTTGCTTGGCATCTTGCGTAGGTGTCGCAGGTGGGAAAAAGTAGCTATAGCCTATAAATACAAAGAAAGAAAGTGCCAGTGCCAGAAGAAGTCGTTTATTTAAATCTTGTTGTTCCAAAATTATACCTTTTATAATATGTCAATGATAGTATAGTGTTATATGTGTTAAATTATGTTGCAGTACACTTCTTAAGTGCATGTAGATACGCTTTACGAGTCACAGAATAGTTTTCTTTAATAAGCGCAGGTTTTGCAACCAATACGTAACTACCTTGAGATAAGAGGTCTATATTTTCGATGAAATGTGCTCTTAACAAACGTTTTGCTCTGTTTCGATGAACTGCATTTCCAATTTTCTTAGAGGCTACAAAACCTACTTTATACTCATCACTCTTTTTGAAGAAAAGTACGAAATAAGGTGTGTGCCATGTTTTTGTGGAGCGCTTATACACTCCGTTGAACTCTTTACTGGTTTTAATCCTAGTAAAATGTTTTATAGAACTGATGGTTTTATACCAGAAGTATTATACTGATAGTCTTTTTCTACCCTTAGCTCTTCTTGCAGAAATTACTTTTCTACCATTTTTAGTTTTCATTCTTGTTCTAAATCCGTGTGTTCTTTTTCTTGGTGTACTATGAGGTTGGTATGTTCTTTTCATTCCGAATCATCCTTAATAAATTTTTACCAGCATTCCTGCGGTATATTTGGTCGGAATTTTACACTAAAATCCCTTAAAAGCGTCTAATTAGTTAAGACTTCTGAAAACAATTTCATTAGACTTATTTTCAAGTTTACTTTTTACAAATGTTTCAAGTAGTTTTAGCACCACTTGTTTAGGGCTGTAATGTGTTGCTCTTACTTCTAATTCTGTACAATAAATATCTGTACCCTTATCTGATTGAATATTGCGGATCACTCTTTCTGCAAAGCGATATCCTCCATCAACCTTTGTATCTTGACACAGCATTACATAGAGTGATTCTTCTTTATCAATTTCAAACAAGATATCAGTATCTCGTTTCTCTTTATCCAATAGAGTATTTAAATCTACATCTTCTGCTGTCAAAAGCATAAGTACAAAAGCCTGTTCATTTTCATGCTCCATTAGATAATAAATAATATCAATAGTAGTTTGCAGTTTATCCAGCATTTTTACAGCAAGTTCAATTTCATTCCCATTAAATCTTAAATTTGCAGTACGATTTTCATTTTCCCTTTTTCCCATAGTGATCATCCTCTCTCAATTTTAATTGTAAAATATTTGCTTCATTATAACAAAATATTTTAGATTCTATTGTTATAATTTGTCATGAAAAATATACTATCTACTTTACCTTCTCCTTGTTGGCTACTAGAAGAAGAAAAACTTCAAAAAAACCTTGAACTAATATCCGATATTAAACAACAAAGTGGGGCTAAAATATTACTTGCACTTAAGGGGTATGCTTTATGGAAAAGTTTTCCACTGATCAAACCCTATCTTGATGGATGCTGTGCCAGTGGTCTACATGAAGCCAAGCTTGCAGATGAGACATTTTCTAAAGAAGTACACACCTATGCTCCTGCATTTAAAGAAGAAGAGATCGAAGAGATAGCCAAAATATCGCATCATCTTGTATTTAATTCTCCTGCTCAATTCCATCGATATTCCACACAGGCTAAAAAGATTAATCCACAATTATCTCTGGGTCTACGTGTCAATCCTGAGTATTCTGAGTCACCTAAAGAGATATATAATCCTTGCGGACTCTATTCCAGGCTTGGTACAACACTAGAAAATATGAATGAATCTGTTTTAAATCTCTGTGATGGTTTACATTTTCATGCACTTTGCGAACAAGACAGCAGTGCCCTTGAAAATGTACTTAAAAACTTTGAAGAGAAGTTTGGCCCATACATACCACAGATGAAATGGATAAACTTCGGCGGAGGACATCATATCACACGAAAAGGATATGATACGCAGAAACTTATAAACCTCATCAAAGACTTTAAAGAGAGATATGATGTAGAAGTCTACCTTGAGCCGGGAGAAGCCATAGGATGGGAGACAGGTACACTTGTCACCACAGTACTTGACATCGTACACAATGGCCTGGATATAGCCATCCTGGACTCTTCCGCTGAAGCCCATATGCCAGACACGATCATCATGCCCTACCGTGCAGATGTACGTGATGCAGGAAAAGCAGGAGAAAAAACCCTTACTTACCGTCTGGCAGGAAATACCTGTTTAGCCGGAGATATCATGGGGGACTACAGCTTTGATACACCACTGAACATAGGGGACAAAGTCATCTTTGAAGACCAAATGCACTATACCATGGTTAAAGCTACTACATTTAATGGTGTGAAACTCCCCTCTATTGCGATACAAAGAAAAGATGGTACGGTAGAAGTAGTACGTGAGTTTGGGTATGAGGATTTTAAACACAGACTTTCATAGTCTTTCACTCTGGAGTTTGATCTGAGAGTAGGAAACTCTCTTAAAAATCTCTCTTATAAATGATATCGTAAGATTGTGACTCTTCACTCACACCAATGACACTCTCAGTACGTTCCCCATGTTCATATTTAAGTTTTACAGTCGAAACCTCATCATTCACATAGATGATAGTCACGTCATCTGTCAACTTTTTACCTACTTCTACACTGGCATCCTCACCCAACATAA
>CALDBH010000005.1 GCA_937938065.1 uncultured Sulfurovum sp.
CCTGAAAGATAATTTGCAATACGTAAGATCTCTTCTCTATCGATCATAAGAAGTTGATCATGATGGTCACCATCTAGCACTGCTTTCTCTTCTTCATATGCTTGGATAGCACGTGCATCTTTTTCATAGCCTTTTTTCGTAAAGACTTTGATATCGACAACTACACCTTCCATAGATGCTGGACAGTAAAGTGATTTGTTTACCACATGTCCTGCTTTTTCACCAAAGATAGCTCTTAACAATCTCTCTTCTGGTGTTGGTTTGATCTCACCTTTAGGGCTTACTTTTCCTACAAGGATCATACCAGGCTTCACATACGTACCTATTTCAACTATCCCACTTTCATCTAAGTGAAGCAACTCATCTTCACGAATATTTGGGATATCACGAGTGATCTCTTCCGTACCATGTTTAAGTTCTCTTGCTTCTACTTCTTTTTCATATGTGTGCACTGAAGTAAATGTATCTTCACGGATAAGCTTTTCAGAAATGACAACCGCATCCTCATAGTTATATCCATACCAAGGCATAAATGCTACACGTATATTTTTACCAATAGCAAGTTCACCCTGATCCATGTTTGCACCATCACCGATCACTTGTTTTGCTTCAATTTTATCACCAAGCTTCACAATAGGTGTTTGTGTAAAGGTCGTGTTTTGGTTGGTTCTCATGTTCTTTTCAAGTGGATAATGGTCTATAAATACACCACTCTCATCTTCACCCATGATATAGATGTTTTTAGCGTCTATTTTTTCAACTGTACCTGGTCTTTTTGCTTTAACACATTCCCACGCATCACGACTCACAATCGCTTCCATACCTGTACCAACCACTGGTGCCTCTGTTTTAAGAAGAGGGACCGCTTGACGTTGCATGTTTGAACCCATAAGTGCACGGTTGGCATCATCATGTTCCAAGAATGGAATCAATGCAGCGGCAGACCCTGAGATCATCAATGGAGAGATATCGATAAGATCAACTCTTTTTGCTTCATTAAGCTCGATGTTACCATTCAGTCTAGTCTCAATAAGATCTTCAACAATACGTCCGTCTTCGCTTACTACAGTAGATGCAGGAGCGATACATTTATCTTCTTCCTGTGTTGCAGTGATATATACAATTTCATCTGTAACTTGACAATCTTTTACCACTTTATATGGTGCTTCGATGAACCCATGCTCATTTACTTTTGAATAGGTTGCAAGTGTATTGATAAGACCAATATTCTGACCCTCTGGCGTTTCAATAGGACAAATACGTCCATAATGCGTAGGGTGTACATCCCTTACTTCAAATCCGGCTCTCTCTTTAACAAGACCACCTTCACCAAGTGCTGAAAGTCTTCTTTTGTGTGTCACTTCTGAGAGTGGGTTTGTCTGATCCATAAACTGAGAAAGTTGTCCAGATGAGAAAAATTCTAAAATCGTATTTGTTATCATTTTAGAGTTTACCAAATCATGTGGCATTAACTCATCTAGTGTTCCAGATACTGTTGTCATCTTATCTTTGATCGCTTTTTGCATCTTCACAAGACCGTTGTGAAGTTCATTACCAAGAAGCTCACCGATGGCTCTGATTCTTCTGTTACCTAAGTGATCTCTATCATCAATGTGACCTTGACCGTTCTTTACTTTAATAAGATATTTAACCGTATTGATAAGATCTTCTGCAGTAAGCACCGTAGCATACTCAGGAATATCTAAACCTAATTTGTGGTTCATTTTCATACGACCGACTTTAGTAAGGTCATATCTTTCCGGATCAAAGAAAAGTTGTCTTAAGAATGCTTTTGCCGCGTCAGGTGTTACTGGTTCACCTGGTCTCATCACTTTATAGATACGAATCGCTGAAAGTACATTTTCATCATCTATCTGTTCTGTTTGCTTTAAGAGTCTTAAACTTTCGTTATCAGCGATAAATGCATTAATGATTGACATATCTGCACCCTCAGCAAGGTCATTGATGATCTCGATCGTCTCAATACCTTCTTCGATCATCTTTTTAAGTTTGCTCTCATCCAAAGGTGTGACAACGTCATAAAGTACTTCACCGCTCTCTTGGTCGATAATTGGCTTAGCCAAGTGTCTTTCCATAAGTACTTCAAGTGGGTATTCGATCCACTCTAAACCATCATCGATGAGTTTTTGTGCTTTTTTCTTAGTCAGTCTTTTTCCTGCATTGACAACTGTATTGCCATCCATGTCTTTGACATCATAGTCTGCTCTACCACCAAAATCATTCGCATCAAATTTAACAAGGAATCTGTTATCTTTAATACTGATCTCTTTTGTTGCATAGAATAGTTTTACAATATCATCTTTAGAGTAATCCAATGCTCTAAAAAGAATCGTTACTGGGATTTTTCTTCTTTTGTTGATACGTGCATACAAGATATCTTTAGAATCATATTCAAAGTATAACCATGAACCACGATCCGGGATAATTTGTGCAGAATAAAGCATACCACTACCAACAGTAGTTCCCTCTTCTTCTTTAAAGATAACACCTGGAGATCTGTGAAGTTGATTTACGATCACTCTTTCAACACCATTTACAACAAATGAAGTTCTCTCTGTCATCAAAGGAATATCACGTACAAAAACAGCTTGTTCTTTGATCTCTTTTGGATCAAGTTTTTCACCTGTTTTTTCGTCTCTATTCCAGATCGTCAGTGCAATATTCATC
>CALDBH010000006.1 GCA_937938065.1 uncultured Sulfurovum sp.
TCTCTTTTTTCATTGATTATATCAAAATAGAATTAAGTGCTAAATAGTAAAGGTAAAGAAGTACGTATGAGAAACATATATCAACACTAAAACTTAGTATTATACGATAAAATGATATACAACAATAAGTGAAGAGAGACCTATGTGTAAAAATAAACACCTTGTCAATATCAATCATATTATCTGTATTTTACTATTCCTTGTTTTTCTTTATCCAAGTAGTGCTATTGCCAACAAACAGATACAAGAAGAGTCCATCATTACACTACCTATACAAGCAGACCTTAGTGTCTTGGAAAAATACCTAAATGAATATGTTCCACAGGATGTCGCTGTCTTAGATGAGCGTGGTAAGGTCTGCGTGAAACCACAAGATATGAAGATACCTTTCATCCCAAAATGTAAAATAAAGGGCTTTAAAGTCTCTTGTAAAAATTGGACCAGAGACTTCAGAACAGTACCAAAAGTAAAATGTGATGTAAAGGGTTGGGTAAAAAGAAACGGACGTATCTTGCTCACTGGGAAAGGCTCAACATTGACATTTGCATTTCCAGTTAAGGCAGAAGCATCTGCAGATGGATATATATATGGGACGGCAAGAGCTTCAGCGATCTTATATCTCAATGCTAAACTACACATCAATAGTGACTGGACTATTTCCATTGACATCACACATGATTTTGCGTGGTCAAATAGCCCCGAATTAAAATTGTTTGATCTGTTTAACATAGATATTAAAAAAGTCATAGAACCAAAGCTTCGAAAAAGACTGGATAAATTTGCGAAAAAAGTACCAGAACTTCTTGGAAAACTTGACATTAAAGGAAGAATGGAAGAACAGTGGGAAGACATCCAAGAGCCTTTGAAAATAGATGATGATACTGATACCTATCTCTTATTTCAACCCGATGTTGCTTCCTGTTCTCAAATTGATATCGTTGACCATGTTCTACGAAGTACGATAAGTGCAAGAGGTCAAACACAGATTCTTTTAGGAAAGCCTCCTGTAGATTATAATAAGACAAAGATTACAGATCTAGAAACAATCTGTTACAAGAAAGGGAAATTCAATTTTCACCTTCCTATCATGATCACGTATGAAGAGTTATTAGCCAGATCAAATAAAAAATATTCAGACGTCTATACCATAGATCTAGTAAAAAGTGTGATACCGGGAATGTTAAAGATATCCAACCCAAAGATAGGAAAGAGCAGTGATGGACGATTAAGTATATCTGCACATATAAGTTACGATAACAGAGATGAATGGTTGAAAACTTTTGATATGTACGATTGGTTCGATATAAACGGAGAGATAACCTTCACCGGTTTACCAAGAATCGATAAAGAGACTAGAACCCTCACTTTTGATGACCTAGTATATGATTCAACTACAAACAGTGATCTTTTTGATCTATTGATAGATGCTGCAGAACTGGCACCTATACAGTCTTATCTCGAAAGCCTTGTAAAATTTGATTATGGGGAAAAAATTGACGAAGGTATTGTGAAAGCGAACAAAGCCTTAAATGAAGTTTCGCAGGGCGATCTAAATGTTACTGGACGTTTAGAGACAGCAACCGTAGAAGACATTACGATTAACGAAAAAGACATTACGATCACTACTCGCCTATCAGGAGTATTGGATGCAAGTGCCGGGTTATAAAATTTATGAGAAAAATTTAGTGATTATTCATAGATAGATAATAGGTGCAACGATAAGCCGGGTTTTGTCGTGGGTAGTTATTTATCTAGACGTATTGTTGCCAATACGTTCAAGCGAAGTATGTGTGCTGATCTAACAGCTTGTGAGACTTATACCATATACTTCTTGCTGCGGACAGGGTTTACCTAGCTGCCTATGTTACCATAAGCACTGGTGGGCTCTTACCCCACCCTTTCACTATCACCACCGAAGTGGCTACCTACTTTCTGTTGCACTTGCCCTCAGATTACTCTGGCCATCCGTTAGATGGAGCCCTGTCTCACTTGCAGCCCGGACTTTCCTCTCGTGACTTAATGTCACCAGCAACCACCTGTTGCACCTTGATGGAATTATACCATATAAAAAGATAAGTGTTAAGGTGTGAGGGTAAAATGATATGAATTTATTTTAGTGGAATACAAATGAATTTGAAAGTATGAGGTAGAGAAACCCCTGTAGTATAAGAGTAATATACTCTAGTTTAACTATTCATTTTACCTATTGCACAAGAAACAAAACTTTTTGCTTTTGCTGAAGTGCTGTCCATGAAACTCATCTCTTCTGTAGCTAAAGGATACCCGAGTTCTCTCAATGCTTTAGATAACTTATCTACATCCTTGTTTTCCATATCTAACGTAATTTTACGTGGCAGGACCTCTAGATTGACTTCGATCTCTCCAAACTCTTTGGCAAGTTTACTTTTAAGTGTCGAGGCACACCCCCCACACTTAACATTGAAGACCTCAAATGATTGCTGCATAAATAACTCCTGACGATTTAATATAAGAGTATTATAGTCAAAAAAGGTAAATGAAAGAAGTATATCGTGATTATTTTTTAATCAAATATGCTAAAAATAGGGTTAATGAAAAAGTTGTAGGAAAATATGTAGCGTGGGCACGAATGCCCACTAAAAGTATTTGGATATTTTACGAAAGGAATGGAATTAAGAAAGAACTTCTTTAACTGCTTTACCGATCTCAGCTGGTGAAACAACAACTTTCACACCTGCTGCTTCAAGTGCATCCATTTTTTCTTTTGCAGTACCTGCTGAACCAGATACAATTGCACCAGCATGACCCATAGTTTTACCTTTAGGCGCAGTTTGACCTGCGATAAAAGCAACAACCGGCTTAGTAATCTGCTCTTTTATAAGTTTTGCTGCTTGAATTTCAAGATCTCCACCGATCTCACCGATCATAACGATACATTCAGTATCTGGATCAGCTTCAAACATTGGTAAAAGTTGATTGTATGAAAGACCAATAATTGGGTCTCCACCAATTCCAACTGCTGTTGTAATTCCATAACCTGCTTGAACAACTTGGTTAGTACCTTCGTATGTTAACGTTCCAGATTTAGAAATAAGACCAACATTACCTTTTTTGAAAATCATACCAGGCATAATTCCAATTTTACACTCTTCAGCAGTAATAATACCAGGACAGTTTGGCCCTAATGTTTTCATGCCGTGCTTAGTAGCATGAGCTTTAGCCATTTGCATGTCTTTCACTGGAGCGCCTTCAGTAATAATTACTGCTAGTTCAATTCCTGCTTCAGCAGCTTCCATTACAGCATCACCAACAAACGCAGGTGGAACGAAAATCATAGAAACAGTAGCACCTGTAGTTTTTACAGCATCAGATACTGTGTTAAAAACTGGTTTACCTAGGTGTGTTTGACCACCTTTATTTGGAGTTACACCACCAACGATATTTGTACCATATTCTATACACTGCTCAGCATGAAAAGAACCCTCTTTTCCTGTAAAACCTTGAACGATTACTTTTGTATCTTTATTTACTAAAATTGACATTGATTATTCTCCTTTTGCCGCAGCTACAGCTTTTGCTGCACCGTCACCTAAATCATCACCAACGATCAAGTTAGCGATGTTTGCATTCTTAAGAATTTCAGATGCCTCTGGAGCATTTGTTCCATCAAGACGAACAATAACTGGTACATTTACATCTGTTATTTTTGTAGCTTCAATAATACCGTTTGCGATACGATCACAACGAACAATACCACCAAAAATATTAACAAAAATTGCTTTTACCTTAGGGTTTTTAAGAATGATCTCAAAACCTTTTGCAACAGTCTCTGCATTTGCAGAACCACCAACATCAAGGAAGTTAGCTGGAGTTCCACCCATGTAGTTAATCGTATCCATAGTCCCCATCGCAAGACCAGCACCGTTTACCATACAACCAATTTCACCATCAAGTGCTACATATGAAAGACCATAGTGAGAAGCTTCAATTTCATCAGCATCTTCTTCTGTCAAGTCTCTCATTGCAGCTATCACTGGTTGACGACCAAGTGCAGAGTTATCAAAGCCCATTTTCCCATCTAGTGCTAAGAACTCGCCTGAACCAGTTCTAACAAGTGGATTGATCTCGATCATCTCTGCATCATTTTCCATGTAAAGTTTGAAAAGTTTTTGTGCAAATGAGATAATATTTTTTTGTTCAGCTTTATCAGAAATACCTAAACCAAATGCTAACTCACGTCCGTGAAAACCTTGAAAACCAATAGCTGGATCAACAGGTATTGTAATGATTTTTTCTGGAGTATTTTCAGCAACATCTTCGATGTTCATACCACCCTCAGTAGAAGCCATGATTAAAGGCATTTCTAGCTTTCTATCAAGTACTACAGAGAGATAAAACTCATCTTTTATATCAGCACCATCTTCGATGTAAAGTTTTTGAACTAATTTACCCTCAGCAGTAGTCTGGTGAGTTACCAAAGTCATACCAAGAATTTCATTAGCTAAAGTTTCTACTTCATCAAGGTTCTTAGCAAGTTTAACACCACCGCCAAGACCACGACCACCCGCGTGTATTTGAGCTTTAACAACCCAAACAGGGCCACCTAACTCTTCTGCAGCGATTACTGCATCTTTAACACTCTCTACCATTATACCTTTTGGTGTTGGTACACCATACTTGGCAAAAATCTGTTTTGCCTGATACTCATGAACATTCACTTCGTACTCCTTTTTTATAATGCATTTATTATACAATTTTAGATGATAAGAGTTGATTAATTAAAGTATTAAAGATAATAATTCTTGAAATGTGTTGTGTATTTACACAGTAATTAGGAGTTATTTACTCTTATTTAAAAGCGTTAAAACTATACTCCTTTTCGTTGAAAAAGGAGCAATAATAAAGTATTAAGATTTTGGTGCGATCATCTCTTCAGGCTTCACATTTTTATCAAAATCTTCAGCAGACATAAATCCAAGTGCTACGGCCTCTTCTTTAAGTGTTGTTCCATTAGCATGTGCACTCTTCGCAATTTTAGCTGCATTTTCATAACCTATATGTGGATTCAATGCTGTGACTAACATCAAAGAGTCATTGAGGTATTGATCAATATTTTCTCTGACCGGTTCTATTCCCACTGCACAATGTCTATCAAAACTTCTCATCATGTCAGCAAGTAGTCTGGTTGATTGTAAAATGTTATATGCGATCACCGGTTTAAATACATTCAGTTCAAAGTTCCCCTGTGATGCTGCGACACCAACTGTTGCATCGTTACCCATGACCTGTACAGCAACCATTGTCATAGCTTCTGCTTGTGTTGGATTTACTTTTCCTGGCATGATTGATGAACCTGGTTCATTTGCAGGGATCTCGATCTCTCCCAAACCACATCTGGGACCTGATGCTAACCATCTTATATCATTCGCTATTTTCATAAGATTTGCGGCAAGTGCTTTAAGTGAACCGCTGAGCACTACTTCAGCATCATGTCCTGTCAGAGCATGAAACTTATTTGGTTGAGAAACAAATCCATAATTTGTTGCCATAAACTGATTCAGTTGCACGACTACTCTTTGTGAAAACTCTGGGTGTGAATTAAGACCCGTACCCACAGCCGTACCTCCGATTGCAAGTTCTTTACAGTATACCAGTGCATCATTAATTTGCTTGAGATTAGTCTCTAACATCGATACATACCCAGAGAGTTCTTGTCCCAATGTAAGTGGCGTTGCATCTTGAAGGTGAGTTCTGCCTATCTTCACTACATCAGAAAAAGTTTTCGCTTTTTCATCCAGTGTATTTTTCAGTTGGCTTAGTGTGGGGATGAGAGTATCGGTTACCGCTACAACTTCAGCGATACGCATAGCAGTGGGATACGTGTCATTTGAACTCTGTCCTTTGTTTACATCATCATTAGGATGAACCAGATTTTCTTGTGTAAAATCTCCACCTAAGATCTCCGTTGCTTTATTTGCAACGACTTCATTCATATTCATATTTGACTGTGTGCCTGAACCCGTTTGCCATACTACAAGTGGGAAGTTGTCATCCAGTACACCTGAGAGAACCACATCACATGCCTTAGATATCGCCGTTGTTTTTTCATCATTGAGACGGCCTAAAGACTGGTTGACCAAAGCACAGGCTTTTTTCAAATTTGCAAAACCATAAACCACTTCAAGAGGCATTTTTTCATTACCTATCTCAAAATTATGTAATGATCTTTGTGTTTGTGCTCCCCAGTATTTCTCAGCAGGAACATTCATCTCTCCCATTGTATCTTTTTCTATTCTATAATCCATGGGTAATCCTTTTATGTATCATAATTACTTATAATACTCTGTTTCGGTTAATGAAATATTTACTAAGATAAAGAAGTTAAAAAAAGGGGAATAGTTATATGTGGGAGGGGCAGGTAACACTGTATTTATTCAAATACAATGTTACTGAATTTAGGTATGATTTTTAAGTTCTAGCTCTTGATCTCATACTGTTCACGGCCCATTTGGTAAATATCATTACCCTTAGTGTCATTCACAACAGTAACAGGAAAGTCTTCAACTGTAATTTTTCTTACAGCTTCTGGCCCTAATTCCGGATATGCAATTACTTCAGCAGAACGTATCTGTTTACCAAGTAACGCACCTGCACCACCTGTAGCACCAAAATAGATACCATCATACTCAACACAAGCATCTTTTACAGCTTGGTTTCTTTTTCCTTTACCTATCATTCCTTTAGAACCATTTTTCAACATTGTTGGAGAAAATGAGTCCATTCTATAAGAAGTTGTTGGCCCAGCACTTCCTATCGGATCACCTGGTTTTGGTGGTGTTGGTCCAACAAAATAGATAACAGAACCTTCTAGATCAAATGGAAGCTCTTCACCAGCTTCTATAAGATCAACTAGTCTACTGTGAGCAGCATCTCTAGCAGTATAAATAGTACCGTTTAGCAAAACCGTATCACCGGCAACAAGTTTCTTTGTATCTTCAGAAGTGAGTGGGGTTGTTAAAGTATAAGTTGCCATCTACTCTCCTTATATCGTAATATGTGTATGTCTTGAAGAGTGACACTGAACGTTTACAGAAACAGGAAGTGACGCAATATGACATGGGTTAGACTCTATATGTACAGCCAAAGCTGTTTTTGTTCCACCCATACCCATAGCACCAATTCCAAGGTTATTGATCTCATTTAGGATTCTCTCTTCAAGTTCAGCCATCTCTGGGTCTTCATGTTTTGTTTCAAGGTCTCTAAAAAGTGCATGTTTTGATGAAATCACTGCTTTTTCAAATGTACCACCGATACCTACACCCACTGTGATAGGAGGACAAGGGTTTCCTCCTGCATCAGAGATAACCTCTTTTACATACTCAACAATTCCATCTTTACCAGCAGCTGGAGGGAAAACTCTTGCACGGCTTACATTCTCAGAACCACCACCTTTTGCAGCGTATTCAATGTCGATCTTATCGCCAGCTACAATATCAAAATGAATGATAGCTGGAAGGTTATATCCTACTGTATCTTTCAAGTTTAAACGGCTGAACGGTTCACATGTTGAGGCTCTTAAGTACCCCTCCGTATAACCTTCTTCTGTTCCTTGATTGATAGCATCTCTTAAAAGACCACCTTTAATACGCACATCTTCTCCCACATTCACAAAAAATACTGCTAAACCAGTATCTTGACAAAGTGGTCTCTTCTCATCTTTTGCAATATTTGCATTCTCAAGAATTTGACGAATCACCTCTTTACTTACTGGTGACTTCTCAGCCTCCATAGCAGCTTCTAGAGCATCATACGTATCTTGTGGAAGATCTGTACCACAATGCATGATCATATCTTTAACTGCTTTTACAACTACACCAAATTCAATTTCTCTCATACACTAGCCCTTAATCAAAGAATTTTTTATCTTTAAGTACGTTTATCATACCTCTTACAGAATCAACACTTGCTGCAAATTTTCTTTTTTGACCTTCACTGAGTGTCATTTCAAAAAGTTTCTCAACACCATTTGCACCAAGTGCCACAGGTACACCAGAAACAACATCAGAGTGTCCATAGTGTCCATCAAGATAAACTGCACAAGGGTGGATTTGTTTTGTATCTTTTAAAATAGCTTCAACCATGATAGCTGTAGATTTTGCCGGTGCATAATATGCAGATCCCGTTTTTAAATAACCTACAATTTCTGCTCCACCATGCTTTGTACGCTCAACGATCTCCAAGATCTCTTCTTCATCAAGTACATCTGTCAAAGGTACACCTGCAACAGTCGAGAATTTAGGAAGTGGGACCATATCATCACCATGACCACCCATTACGGAAGCACGTATTTGTCCTGCACCATAACCGATCTTCTCATGGATAAAGTGTGCCATTCTTGCAGAATCCAAAATACCTGCCATACCAATAACTCTCTCTTTAGGAAAACCTGATTCTTTTAGTGCTACATATGTCATAACATCAAGAGGATTAGAAACCATAATGATAATAGCATCAGGTGCATGCTCTTTTACATCTGCAACCACTTCTTTAGTAATTTCTGCATTGATCATAAGTAAATCATCTCTACTCATACCTGGGAGTCTAGGACTTCCCGCTGTGATTACAACTACGTCTGAACCTGCCATACCTGCTGCATCTTCAGCCACAGAAACCAGTGTATGCATACGTGCAGCATTTGCCGCTTGTGACATATCCAAAGCTTTACCTTTAGCGATCTCTACATTTCTATCTCTAAGTACTATCTCATGACAGATACCTTTCATTGCAAGTGAATATGCAACTGTAGCACCCACATTTCCTGCACCGATAATCGATACTTTTTTACCTTTTTTTATCATTATAATCCTTTAATTGAGAACTATAGGGGACCCCAAAAGCAAAACATAACTCATAATTTATGTTATCAATTATGCTTTGCGACAAAAGAGGCTACATCAACCCTATGTTAAGTGAGACGAATGTCTCAGGAGTATCTTTTTACACTAAGATACAAAAAGTGTTATACAAGGCAGAGTGCCTTGTATGAAGTGTGACACTTATATAGCGTCAATGATTGCGTTAAGTGTAGCAGATGGTCTCATTGCTTTAGCAGCCATCTCATCATTTGGATGGAAGTAACCACCAACATCTGTAGTTTTACCTTCACCTTCAGCAGCCATTAATTCTTCCATGATCTTATCTTCGTTCTCTTTAAGTGCAGCAGCAACTGGAGCGAATTTAGAAGCTAATTCTGCATCTTCACCGTTTGCAAGTGCATCTGCCCAGTACTGAGCTACGAAGAAGTGAGATGCTTTGTTATCTGGCTGTCCTACTTTTCTTCCTGGTGCTTTGTTGTTATCAAGGTAACCTTGGTTCGCAACATCAAGAGCAGCAGTAAGTGCAGCAAGTTTAGCATCGTCATGTTTTTGACCGATCATTCTAAGTGACTCAGCCAATGCCAAGAACTCACCT
>CALDBH010000007.1 GCA_937938065.1 uncultured Sulfurovum sp.
ATGAACAGGTTTTTGCAAATCCAAGAAACGCTGCAGCAGGAAGTCTAAGACAGTTAGACTCTTCTGTCACAGCAAAACGAAGGTTGGTTTTCTACCCTTGGGGTTTGGGTGAAAACAGTTTAACACAGACAAAACTCTCACAAAAGATGGACTTTGTGTATGAGTTAGGATTTTTAGAACCTCCGCATGTACAGGAGTGTCATAGCATCGAAGAGATAGAAGCTTTTTATCAAGATCTTATCTCTCTACGTAATGAAATACCTATGATGATGGATGGTATGGTCATAAAAGTAGACGAGGTCAGTAAACAAGAAGATCTGGGTTATACGGTTAAAGTGCCTAAATGGATGTGTGCTTACAAATTCCCTGCTGTAGAGAAAGTGACCAAAGTCAATGACATTACTCTTCAGGTAGGAAGAACGGGTGTTATTACCCCTGTAGCAGAGGTAGAACCTGTAGAAGTAGATGGTGCCATCATCGCACGTGCGACACTTCACAATTTTGATGAGATAGAACGTAAAGGTTTGATGATCGGTGATAGCGTCATACTTATACGCTCTGGAGATGTTATCCCTAAGATCACTAAGGTCTTAGATGATAGAAGAGATGGATCAGAGATAGCTATTGAAAGACCGACAGAGTGTCCAACCTGTCAGAGTGAAGTACTGGATGAGGGTACACTTATTAAGTGTCAGAATTTGGATTGTCCCGACAGGGTAGTAAACTCCATCATTCACTTTGCTAAAAAAGGGTGTATGAACATAGATGGACTTGGATCTAAGATCGTTGAGATATTGGTTAAAGAGCATAAAATAGAAGATATTTTAGGACTCTATCATTTGAAGTTTGAAGATTTAGAAGGGATGGAAGGGTTCAAAGAGAAGCGTATACAAAAACTTCTTGATGCTATAGCTGAGACAAAAGGCGTACCTCTTTACAGACTATTCTCGGCGATGGGTATAGAACATATCGGGGAAGTGGCCAGCAAGTCATTGGCTTTAGAGTTTGGCTTAGGTGTTGTAGATGTTACATTTGAAGAAGTAGTAGCACTAGACGGTATAGGTGAAGAGATGGCAAACTCTTTGTTGGAATTTATGCGTGTCAACTACGATTTTGTTTTAAAACTTTTTAAAGAGATTCAACCTACAGTAGAAGAGAAAGTCGAAGCAGAAGAAAATCCTTTTAAAGACAAAACTGTGGTACTTACCGGGTCTATGTCTGTTAGCCGTGGCATAGTTAAAGAGATGCTTGAAAAGCTAGGGGCCAAAGTAAGTGGTTCTGTGAGTAAAAAAACAGATTATGTAGTATACGGTGAAGATGCCGGATCTAAATTGACCAAAGCAGAGAGTTTAGGTGTGAGTACACTGACTGAAGATGAGATGAGGGAGATGTTATGAGACTGGATAAATACCTGGTAGATGAGGGTTACTTTGAAAGCCGTAATCGTGCGAATGATGCGATAAAGGCCGGGCAGGTTATGGTAGATGGTAAGAAGGCTAAAGCCTCAGCTAAAATAGATGAAAATACGATGGTTGAAGTAGAAGATACGAAGTTTTATGTGAGTCGTGCAGCACGTAAGTTAGAGAACTTCTTGGCTGAACACCCTATGGACCTTCAAGGTAAAAAAGCCTTAGACATCGGTTCCAGTACGGGTGGATTTGCTCAGATCGTACTTGAAAATGCTGTTGATACACTCTCTTGTGTAGATGTGGGTAAAGACCAACTGCATGTTTCACTGCGTAATAATAAAAAGCTTTCACTTCATGAAGAGACAGATATACGTGAATTTCAAAGTGATGATGCTTTTGAATTGATCACCTGTGATGTCTCTTTCATTTCTATACTGCAGATTATAAACGATATAGACAGGCTTAGTCAAAATGGCACAGATATCGTGATACTCTACAAACCACAGTTTGAAGTAGGTAAAGATGTGAAGCGTGACAGTAAAGGTGTGGTGCAAGATCTTGATGCGATAGCCAGACGAAAAGAGGAGTTTGAGGCAGCAGCTGTAAAGTTAGGATGGGAACCCATATATCAGGCACTTTCACAGGTTCAGGGTAAAGAGGGTAATCAAGAGTATCTTTATCATTTTGTAAAGATGGAGAATTAGACTTGCAGTTAAGAAACGAGATCAAGAGTATTGCCATAGGCTCATTTGACGGCATACATCTTGGACATCAGGCTCTTATAGACAAAGTAGATGCATTGGTGATCATAGAAAGAAATGGCGGCTACCTGACACCTGGATATAAACGTTCACTATTTACCTCTAAAGTATGCTGTTTTTACCATTTCGATAAAATAAAATCTCTTACACCTGAAGCATTTGTACATAAATTGGAAGTTGATTTTCCTGCACTTGAAACGATCATTGTGGGGTATGATTTTCATTTTGGTAAAAATAAAGCAGGAAATGCCCAGACACTTAAAACCTTATGTAATAAAGAAATAGTCATCGTTGAGCAGGTAACTCTTGAAGAGATACCTGTTCATTCTCGTACTATCAAAGCGTATTTGCGTGCGGGTAAAATAGCACTGGCAAATAAATTGCTGGGTAGAACATACGATATAAAGGGTGAAGTGGTACAAGGACAGGGATTGGGAAAAAAAGAGTTGGTGCCTACGATCAATTTAAATGTAAAAGAGTATCAACTTCCATTAGAAGGTGTCTATGCGACACGTACACTCATAGATGGTCAATGGCTAAATTCTGTGAGCTTTTTAGGACACCGTGTTACAACAGATGATTCCTTTGCAGTAGAGACACACATTTTAGATCAAGAGATAGGTGAAGTAAGCGGAGAGATAGCGTTAGAGTTTATAGACTTCATACGTATCAATCAAAAGTTTGATACTCTGGATGCATTGAAAAAACAGATTCAAGATGACATAGGTATGGCAAAAAAACGATTAACATGATACGCAGAAAGTTAAATAGTATAGTGAATGTCTGAATCACCTATGTTTTTGTATTTTTTTAGACAATATACGTTGAGGTCAGACTGAGAATACTCTATACAATTTTTACCACTGTTTTTTGCTCTGTACATAGCCGTATCTGCAGCATTTATCAACGCTTCTGGTGTCACACCGTCATCTGGATAAATTGAAGCACCAATACTCATACCTATGGAGATAGTGTTCCCATCAATGACACAAGGTGTATGCGTGAGTTCATTGATCCGACGTAAAATTTCATCAAGATACTCAAAACTATTTAAGTCTTCAACAAGTATGACAAATTCATCTCCACCGAAACGACAAACTGTATCATCTTTCCTCAAAATATCTTGAAGAGAGTTCCCTACTCTTTTTAAGATCTCATCTCCGACTGAGTGTCCATAGGTATCATTGATCGGTTTAAAATTGTCCAAATCGCAAAATATAAGACTGATACATTTATTGAACCTTTCAGCATGATTGATCGCATGCTCCAATCTATCGTTGAACAAAAGTCTATTGGAAAGACCTGTAAGAGGATCATGTGTGGCTAAGTAAGCCTGGTTATGTGCATCTTTACGCTGGTGTGTAACATCTGAAAAGATACCGATAAAATTTTCTATCTCACCTTGAGTATTTTTGATAGCGTTGATACTTAGCCATTCGATATATATTTCACCATTTTTTTTACGATTGGTGATTTCTCCCTGCCAATATCCATTCATGGACAACTGATCCCAGATCTTTTGATAAAAGTGTTTATCGTGTTTCCCAGATCTGAGAATCTTGGGGTCTTTACCGATGACAGACTCCAGTGGGTATCCTGTAATATCAAGAAATGCATCATTGACATGTACAATATGGTTATGGCTATCGGTAATCAAAACACCATCCATAGTATGTTCATAGACTGCAGAGGACATTTCAAGTGATTTAAGGTTGTTTCTGTTATTGATAGCAGAACCGATGATTGATGCAGCGGTACTAAGCATTTCAACATTTGTAGATTCCAGTAGTTGCTTGTGTTCATCTCCAATACCAAGAAATCCCCACCATTTGTTTTGAACAAAGATAGGTAGTATGAGTAGGGAATTGATCTTAAATAGGTCTAAGAGTTTCTTTTTAGACTTATCATAATCATCTCTACTTCCATTTACGAACAGGTTTTTTTCTAATTGGTTTTTCCATCGCATAAAATAATGTTTACGGTAATGAATACGTTTTTTACTCTTTGCTTCAGTGTTGTCGTTGATATATAAAAGTTTATGTGCAGAGAGATTATCGTTATCTTGTTCATTTTGGTATATAAATATGCATGACATATTAGAAGCTTGTTTAAGATTTTTCATCTCTTGATGCAGTGCTTCCATCCAGTCAGATTGTTGTAAAAAATTATGAGACATTTCATTAATGGCATGAAGTATATTTTGTTGTCTTTGAATCTCCTGGTTGCTACGTCTCTTATCTATCACTTCAGTATAAAGTTGTTGTATGGTCTTTGAAAAACTTTTAGAAGCAAATGGTTTTGAAAGAAATTGATTAACCCCAAGCTCAATAGCTTTGATGAGAATATCACGTTTTTCAAAGTCTGTGAAGATCGCGATCTTCACATTTTCATCTAGTTTCCTTATCTGCTCAACCATTTCCAGACCATTCATACGCGGCATGTTGATATCAGAGAGGATGATGTCAGGATGATATTCTTGAAAAAGTTCAAGTCCCTCTACTCCATCAGATGCGGTAAGTATGTTATCAGTATATGTATATAACATATGATTAAGTATTGAAGTGGTGGTTTTGTCATCATCTACGATAAGTATAGTTAATTTTTCCATATTTCTAATTCTAATCCCTTGAT
>CALDBH010000008.1 GCA_937938065.1 uncultured Sulfurovum sp.
TTTAAGATAATCTCTCTCTACAAAATCCAACCATAATGAGAACCCTATATCTCTATTTACCATCTTCGTACTCCCACGTAAAATACTGCCATGAACCAAAATCAGTAGGTTTTTCAAGCGCCTTTTCAAGCATATCAAGAAAGAAATCTCTCTCAACCACTTCCGCTCCTAAACCCAACATATGATCTGTTTTCATCTGACAATCTATAAAATCATAACCTCTCCTGCCTAAAACGTCACTTAGTGCTTTAAAAGCAATCTTAGATGCATCAGAGACCAAAGAGAACATTGACTCACCAAAAAACGCTTTCCCCAGAGCAATGCCATAAAGTCCTCCTACAAGTTTTCCCTCTTTATAGACTTCCACGCTATGTGCAAACCCCTCTTCATGTAGGCGTATATAGGCTTCCTCTATATCACTGACGATCCAGGTACTCTCTTGCCCCTCTCTGGACACAGTTGCACAATGTTTGATCACATCTGAAAATCTTTCATCAAAAGTCACAAAGAATTTTCCAGAACGCAAGACCCTTCTAAATGATTTTTGTACTTTAAAATTTTCAGGATAAAGGAGAAGACGTGGGTTAGGTGACCACCAGAGAATAGGATCACCTTGACTGTACCAGGGGAATATCCCTTTTTTGTATGCGGTAATCAATCGATGAGAAGAGAGATCACCCCCATAGGCTAGAAGACCTTCATCTGAAGCTGAACGTGGATCAGGGAATGCTGTAGAATCTTTACTCAGTGGAGGGATAAAATAGTTATCCTCATCAAACATTGAAGCCAACTATTTATCCTTTCTCCTTGAAGAGGGGCAAAGCCTCTCTTCAATTGCCCCGTTAGGAAATGCCCTTGGGGTGCCTCTCACTTCTAGCCCAACAGGCTGATCCATGGAAATCACTAAATGATTTCTCGTAAAAGCTTTGCCATTGGCAAGTATATTTAACTTATTTATTCTCAAATAAAAAATCTAATTTCTCATTTTTGTAGCTCACTTTCACTGAACCACCTTTTTTAAGTTTTCCAAAAAGTATCTCATCGGTCAATGCTTCTTTCACTTTTGCGTCTATCACACGTGCGATATGTCTAGCACCATAACGTTCATCGTATCCCTCTTTGGCCAAATACTCTTTAGCTTTTTTACCTAAGGTCACTTTGACTTTTTTAGGTTTAAGCAATAGGTTTAATTTATCTAACTCTCTATCTACGATGGTGACAAGTGCATCCAATCCGAGCGCATTGAACTCAATCGTAGCACTTAAACGGTTTCTAAATTCCGGAGCGAAGAAAGCTGCCAGTGCTTTATCTGTTTTCATAGAAGTATCTTTATTGAAGCCCATGACATTGGCTTCTTTAGTACCTATGTTTGATGTCATGATGAGTATCACATTTTTAAAATCAGAGACCACACCGTTGTTGTCTGTCAACTTCGCACCATCCATCACCTGAAGCAAGATGTTCATGATATCCGGATGTGCTTTTTCAACCTCATCGAGAAGCAAGACAGTGTGCGGATGTTTTTTGATCATCTCAGTCAACAGTCCGCCTTGTTCATACCCGACATACCCTGGAGGTGCACCGACCAAACGGCTGATGGTATGGGCTTCCATGTACTCACTCATATCCAATCTCTCAAAATGCACATGCATCGTTTTGGCAAGCTGTGTAGCAAGTGCTGTTTTACCTACACCAGTAGGACCTACAAACAAAAATGACCCTATCGGTCTATTCTCAGCATTGAGCCCTGCATAGGAACGTTTAATGGCCGTTGCCAATGCCTCTATAGCTTCATTTTGTCCGATGATATGAGAAGCTAAGTCTTTCTCCAGTGATTTCAGTTTTCTTGTATCATCCGTGCCTATGACCGTTGAAGGAAGTTTCATGATCTTCGCTACACTCTCTTCAATGTCTTTAGGTTTGACGGTCACACCCTCTTCTCCTCTAAGCATAAAGTGCGCACCTACCTCATCGATGATATCCATCGCTTTATCCGGTAAGAATCTATCATGCAGGTACTTTACAGAAAGGTCAATAGCCGACTGGAGTGCTGCGTCTGTAAACGTAATATTATGATAGTCCTCATACTTATGTTTTATCCCCTGTAGAATGGTCATCGTGTCTTCAAGGCTTGGCTCTTCTACATCTACTTTGGCAAATCTACGACTCAGTGCCTTGTCTTTGTCAAAAAAGTTTCTAAACTCTGCATAGGTCGTTGCACCGATACACTTCAAATCACCACGTGCAAGTGCAGGTTTTAGTAAGTTAGATGCATCCATACTTCCACCACTGGTTGCTCCTGCTCCTACCATGGTATGAATCTCATCGATAAACAAAATGGCATCATCTTGTGCTGTAAGCTCCTTGATGATACCTTTAAGACGTTTCTCAAAATCACCTCTGTATTTTGTGCCTGCAACCAATGCACCCATATCCAAAGCAAATACTTTTGAGCCCTTGAGTATTTCCGGTACATCATCTTCAGCGATCTTAAGTGCCAATCCTTCAGCAATCGCTGTTTTACCCACCCCTGGTTCACCCACAAGTAGAGGATTGTTTTTCTTGCGTCTACAGAGCGTTTGCATCACACGTTCTATCTCTTCTATACGCCCTACTACCGGGTCTATTTTCCCAGTTTTAGCCAGTGATACAAGCTCCATGGTAAACTGGTCTAAAAGGGTTTGTTCTTCTTTTGTCTTTTCTGTAACATTGTGTGCTTTATCGTAACGATGAGAGATCACTTCAAGTACATCTACACGTGTAATACCCTCTTTTTTCATCAAATACACCGCATATGAATGTTCTTGCATAAAGATCGCTGCTATCATGTCACCTATGCTGGCTTCTGTTCTTCCAGAACTGTGGATGTGTGTCATCATATCATTGATAGCGCGCGACAGTGCCACAGTCTCAAATGGTTCTACAGCTTCTTTTAGTGAGGGAATGGTCTTTGTAATATGCTCTGTGATACCTGACTCCAGCATCTTAAGGTCTGCATCAAGTATAGAAAGTATCTCTTCTCCTGCTACACTTTTCACTATCGACAGGAATACATGCTCTACAGTTAAGTATTCATGTCTGTTCTCTTTAGCGTACCCTACAGCTTGTTTAAATACATCGTTTAGTGCAATACTGATCATATTAACTATCCTCTTCAATGGTTGCGAGTAATGGAAACTCATTTTGTTTAGCCCGTTGCTTGACCTGCTGTGCTTTGGTCTGTGCTATTTCAAAGCTGTATACACCACATATGGCTTTATCTTTTTCATGTATCTGCAACATGATCTGTTCTGCTTGTACCTGCGTCTTATGGAAAATACCCATAAGTACTTCCACAACAAAATCCATACTCGTATAGTCATCATTGTGTAGTAACACTCTGAACATCTGTGGTTCGTGTAACTCTAAGTCTAGCTCTAACTCTTCTTCAAACTTTGGCATATTATGTTAAAATCCTCATAAATTATTCTATACTATTATACAAAAAAAATGGAGAAATGCAAGTGCAATCACTTTTCATCACCGCCACAGGCACCAACGTAGGGAAAACATACACCACCCTACAACTCATTGAAGCCTTTGCTTCCAAAGGTTTGGCCGTGGGTGTATTTAAACCTATTGAAACCGGCGTCAATGATATACCACATGATGCTAGTTTACTCTTAAAAGCTTGCCAAAAGGTAAATGAGAAGTTTAAAAATCTCACTGTAGATGACGTTACATCCTATACATTTCCCCTCCCTGCAGCCCCTTTTTGTGCAGATACTCACAATAAGATAGTCATAGACAAGATCATAGAAAGATACCAAGAACTCTCACAGCTTTGTGACATACTTTTAGTCGAAGGTGCTGGTGGTCTTATGGTACCGGTGACGAAAGATTTTATGATGATAGACTTAGCTAAAAAACTGGAAGCCAAAGTACTTTTAGTCACCCCTAGCAGACTAGGATGTATCAATGATACTATACTCTCGATGGAAGCGTTGAAATCTCATGATATTGCGTTTGAGTGGTGTGTAAACCTATTTGAAGACAAGGACAGTTTTTCTGAAGTTACGCAGCCTTTTTATGATGAAGTCTTCCCTGATTGGTGGAGTGTTGAAAAAGGCATAAAAAGGTTTATTAGCAGCTATTAGCTATAATTACAAATTAAATACACAAGGCAAAATATGCAACATCTGGTAGATACAACTAACTTATCTGACACACAAATACAACAACTACTTCATGACGCTAAAACCTTTAAAGCTCAACGTCCTTCTCAACTGTTGAGAGATAAACTGCTTATCACCCTTTTCTTTGAAGCATCAACACGTACACGTAGTTCTTTTGAAGTGGCAGCCAAGAGACTGGGCGCAGCAGTCGTGCATCTTGACCCGGGTAAAAGTTCTACTAAAAAAGGTGAATCATTGGAAGACACATTTGCAAATCTTTGTGCAATGGAACCAGACGGGGTTATCATCCGTCATTCTGAAAATGATGCACCCGGCATCTTGGCCGATATGCAGATGACATCTGTCATCAACGCTGGTGCAGGTAACTATGCACACCCTACACAAGCACTCCTTGATCTCTTTACCATGGTCGAACATTTTAATGGCGACATTCAAGATAAAACCATTGCTATTGTGGGTGATATCGTAAGTTCCCGTGTGGCTAGTTCAGGTATTCGTCTGCTTACGCGTATGGGAATGAATGTCATTCTAGTTGCACCAAAACCATTTATGCCAGACAGTAACCTGCCTCAATATGAAAACCTTGAAGATGTCCTGGATAAAGTAGATGTCATTATGTCTCTTAGAGCACAATTAGAACGTCATGCTTCTCCTATTTTCGATGATTATAATGAGTATGCGAAACACTACTGCATAGACCATAAGCGTTTAGCAGATAGAAATATTTTGGTTCTTCACCCTGGTCCAGTGATGAGAAATATAGACATCTCTGATGCCATGCTTGAAGATGAACGATGTAAAGTCCTTGAACAAGTTAAAAATGGTGTCTATATGCGTATGGCTATTTTGAAATTTCTTCTTTTGGATTCATAATAGATATTTGATTGTTTTATTTTCAAGGTTTTGTATTTACTTTTTTAGAAAAAGTAAGCAAAAAGCGTCATGGCTCTCGAATCGCTTCGCTTTCAAGGGCGTTCGCCATGACCTTATTTAATGATAGAGAGGGAGTTCTTTATGACATGGCTTAGTAAAGAAAATGGTTTTGAAAAAATTAATACTCTCGCTAAACAACGTACTCCTTTTCTTTTCATCACTTCTTTTGATGGTGAAAAAATATTTGCACAACCACTTGACGACTTAGATGATGACATTTTCTATAAATTGGAAGATTGGCGAAACTACCCTGTTAAAAAACGTACAAAAGATTTTACCGCCTCCAAATCTCCTGTTGAATTCAATACCTATAAAAAAGCTCTCGATGACGTACTTGAAGAGATACGTTCCGGTAACACCTATTTACTTAACCTCACATTTAGAACACCTATAGAGACGAACCTCACACTTAAAGAAGTTTTTACATATGCTAAGGCCAAATTTAAACTTTATTTTAGAGGTGAGTTTATCTGCTTCTCTCCAGAGCGTTTTGTGGAGATAGAAGAGAATACCATAGCTACATACCCTATGAAGGGAACCATAGATGCTCACCTTCCTGATGCCAAAGAGACGATTTTGGCTGACCAAAAAGAGATGGCGGAACATGTCATGATCGTAGACCTCATGCGTAACGACCTGGGGATCATCGGTTCAGACGTTAAAGTAGAGAAGTTTCGTTATGTCGAGACGATCAAAGCTGGCGAAAAAGAGCTTCTACAAGTAAGTTCCAAGATCACAGCAACACTGCCTACTGACTGGAAAGATAACTTAGGCACACTGCTCAGTCAAATACTTCCAGCAGGTTCCATCTCGGGAACACCTAAAAAAAGTACGGTGAATATCATCAAGCATGTAGAGAATTTTGACAGAGGATTTTATACAGGCGTATTTGGTGTTTTTGATGGGGAATCTCTCCGTTCCGGGGTAATGATACGTTTCATCGAAAATGAAAATGGCCAGTTTTTTTACAAAAGCGGTGGAGGCATCACGATAGATTCTGATGCCAAAAGTGAATATGAAGAGCTGATAGACAAGATTTATTTGCCTTTATCCTAATATGATACATCAGAAACGGTTGCAATTTCAATAAAAATGCTGTAAACTATTTTATAAAATTTTAGAGAGGTTCCTTATGTCTAAACTATTTTCAAACATCCTATTCTCTTTTTTTCTACTCCTTCACACTACAGCCATAGCAGAAGAAGAGATAATCCCCGAAGACACCAATGTAGAAGTAGTGGAAGAACAAGAGAGTGAAGCCTCTGAAGAGACAGAACCTATAGAAGTCACCGAGGAACAAGAGATCCAAACTGAAGCAACTGAAGAAGCACAAGAAGAAGTTAAACCTGAAGAGGTACTTTCTGAGGCAGAAAAAGAAGCTCTCGCAGCAGAAGAGGCAGAGTTACGTGAGGCAGGCATGGGTGAGGAACCTGTTCCCGAATAGAAGCTAACGGCATCCCCTTTTGGGTCTGTGTGTCCATCTATACGCTGAGTCATCCTTTACTTTAGAAAAATAAAGTTCTCCAGAATCTCTCCACGGGTCTATGATGATACCCTCTTTCACTTTTCCACCCTTGGTGACTACAACCAAAGCATTATGTTCATAAAAATATTCCCCTATATTAGCACCCACCAAATGAAATTCAAAAGAAGTATATGGTTTCTGGGAAAAATAGGCATACAAAGCATCACTCCAATGATAACAAAGTCCTTTTTCACGCACTCCCACGGTCACTAAAAAGTTGTGAAATACAGGTGGGGAAGTAAGTTCAAACTCTTCTGTCAGCTTTTGTGTTTTATGAAAAATATCTTTAGAAAGCTGCATCGCTTCACTTGGAGGAATAGTGCTATCCAATGACTGAAAAAGAAGGGAGAGTTCTGACACTTTGGTTTGTGATACTGAAGGTGCTGTGACCACACACCCTACAAGAAAAAACGAAAGGATTAAAAATCTAAGACAATATTTGAACATAGTGATCAGGTAGGTATGAAGCAATAGCCATAATGACCAGTACCATCGAAGCACTATAGGCCAAAAGCCAATTAGGGTTCTTAGAGAGTGCAAATCCACCTATAAAACCTACTACAAGCCCTCCAATATGGGCACTAACATCAATGGAAGGTATAGTAAGTCCTATCACAAGGTTAATCGCAATAATGATACTAAAGTCTTTCATGAATGCTTTAGAGTGTGAGGCTATCTTATCTCTATGTGCCAGAAAAAACCCAGCCAAAGCACCAAAAACACCAAAGATGGCCCCCGATGCACCCACACCCACAGAGACTGGATGCATATAGAGTGATACAAGTCCACCAATGATCCCAGAGAAGAAGTAAATGCTTAAGTATGATTTCGTGTCAAAGTACATCTCTGCGCCACGGCCTACAAGATAAAGAGAAAACATATTCATGAGAAGATGGGTCATGCCACCATGTAAGAACATCGCCGTCAGTAGTCTCCACCACTCACCTTTAAGTACGGTCAATGGACCAAACAGTGCACCCATATCCACAAGGACCTGCATATCCATATCTGCAAGACTTTGACTAAAAAATGCAGAAAAAAGATAAACAATACTACTAGATGCTATCAGTATATATGTAAGAGTATAACGTTGGATATCAGTTCTCATAGATGGCATCTGCAAAGATCACACCATCCACACCGCCTCTGGCTATTTTACTTATCTCTTTTTCACTATGGATGAGAACTAAGATTCGTGTATCAAAAAGATACTCGTTTGCTATAGGCTGGATCATCAGAGCATCATCTTCTTCACAAATGATGTATTTTGCACCTAATGCATTGGCAAAAAGTGCATCATCTAAGTTATTTGCTACGATAGCAAAAGGGATATTATTGGCTTGACAGTGCTGTGCAAGCGTATGTGAATCCACTAAAGGTTCAAGTAAAATGATATCATCTGCTTGACTCTTTTCAATGCCTTTGACAGAAAAAACTTTAAAAAAACGATTACTTTTTATCCATGGGTGTCCGATAATTATCATGATTATTCCTTTTTGTTTTTATGGTGTACATTCTCTAGAGCAGTAATACCTACCGCCTACAACAATACTCTCTTTCACGGTAACATAGGTATGACAAGTAGCACATTCTACAAGTGTATCGTCATCCAGTTTTTTTTCATGTGGGCTTTTCCCAAATTTTGGAAGTTTTCCCCCAAAAAATTTATAGATAAGTAGCCCTGCAATAGCAAAAATTATTAGTTTTAAGATCATTCTTCATTCTTTATATAGAGGTAATTTCGTTGGTTTTTTTGTACTATATCATATCTTAGCTGATGTTGTACATCTTCGATCTCATCAAATACACGAGACCCTTTGTAAAAAAGATATTCTGTATGGGAATCACTTATCTTGGAGGTCAGATCTAACAGTAGTTTCGTATTTGTCACTGCTCTAGAG
>CALDBH010000009.1 GCA_937938065.1 uncultured Sulfurovum sp.
CATATAGAGACCTTTTTTTTGAACCCTCCCATAGAAAACGTTATAAAATGTTCTATATAGGAGGTTTTATAATGAAAACTATAAAAGAATAGATAAATGCATAAGGGTTTAAAAAATGAAATTTATAGATATATTTTGAAGAAAAAAGAAGTGCTTCCGGGCAGAAGCCCGAAAGGAAATATTAGCAAGAATAAGTTGAAGAGAACTCAAATGCTGTTGGTCTACCTTCGTCTGGCCATACTTGTCTTTCAAACTGGTAGTGTTGGTATGTATCGATAAACTCTGATGTAAATACAGGTTTAAGGAAATCATTATCTCGGATAAGACCTTCAAGTGCTTCTCTTAGTGTGTGAGGCATTTGAGGGATATTCTTATCTCTGATCTCATCAAGGCTAAGTTCAAAGAGGTCTTCATTCATTGGACCTACAGGAATATCTTTGTTCTGGATACCGTCAAGACCTGCCATCATTAGTACTGCAAACGCAAGGTAAGGACATGCAGTTGAATCTGGGAATCTAGTCTCAATTCTTGTAGCCATTTCACCAGCACCATAAGGGATACGACACGCAGCTGATCTGTTCTGGCTTGAGTAAGTCAGAATAGATGGTGCTTCAAAACCAGGGATAAGTCTCTTATAAGAGTTTGTACTTGGATTTGTAAATGCAGCAACAGCATGAGCATGCTTGAAAATACCACCAAGGTAGTTAAGAGCCATATCTGAAAGGTTTGCATATGCACCTTCTTTATAGAAAAGGTTTTTACCATTTTTCCAGATAGACTGGTGTACGTGCATACCGTTACCGTTGTCACCATAAAGTGGTTTAGGCATAAATGTTGCAGACTTACCGTTAAGGTGTGCTACCATTTTTACAACATATTTGTATTTTTGTACGTTATCTGCTGCTTCGATCATATCACCAAATTTGATACCGATCTCACCTTGTGCCTGTGCAACTTCGTGGTGTCCTAACATTACAGTTAAACCTACTTCTTCAAGAAGCAACATCATCTCAGCTCTAAGATCAACCATTGTATCTGTCGGCATTGTTGGGAAGTATCCACCTTTAGTTCTTGGTCTGTGACCCATGTTACCAATGTCATCGTAACTTGTAGCATCATTCCACTCACCCTCTTCAGAGTCAACTCTGTAACCTGATTGGTTTATGCCAGTCCAGATCTGTACATCATCAAAGATGAAGAATTCATTTTCAGGACCAAAGAATGCTTCGTCACCGATATTTTGCTCTTCCATGTGTTTCAATGCTTTTTTAGCGATCGATCTAGGACATTTAGCGTAAAGTTCATGTTTATAGATGTCATAAACATCACAAATAAGAATTACTGTACTGTCTGCAGTAAACGGATCCATAAATGCAGTTTCTACATCTGCCTTAAGGATCATATCTGATTCGTTGATCGGTTGCCATGCTTCGATAGATGAACCATCAAACGGAATACCATTGTCAAGCATACCAACATCTACAGCACTTGCTCTGTAGCTGATATGGTGCCATGCACCTTTGATGTCTGTAAATCTAAAGTCGATAAACTCAACTTCATTTTCTTCGCAGTATTTAAAAAACTCATCTGTATTATTTACAAATTTACCCATGTAACTTCTCCTAAAATTAAAATTATTCTTATATTGTAGCCATATATAAATTAGTTACATCAGCGTTTGTGCTTAAAAAGTAACCAATTCTCTATCACGCCCTTGAAAAGTAGCAGCTTTTGTGTATCCAATCTCTTTTGTCACTATGGTTGCTAGGTCATATCCTAGACCGATTTGATCTACAGCATGCGCATCAGAAGAGAAAGTAATAGGGATATCTAGTGCATAAGCCTCTTCCAATAACGCAGCTGATGGATAAAGTTCACCTATAGGCTTACGAATACCGGCAGTATTGACTTCTAAAACCATGTTTGATTCCTTGATAGCTTGAAGTGCATTTTTTGCTAAGCTTCTTACATCTTGCTTTGGCATAAACTTAAAAACTTTGATCAAGTCAAGGTGTCCTACGATGTCAAATTTCCCGGACTTTGCCATCGCTTCTGTGGCTTCAAAATAGGCTTGCCATATCTCATCTATATCTTTGTTTTTCCATCCAGCGATGAATTCAGGGTTATCAAAACTCCATTTGTCTATGAAGTGCACAGAACCTATAAGATAGTCAACATTCGCATTTAGAACCCTATCATCCATATGTCCAGGAAGATAGTCCACTTCATAACCCAATAGTATATTGATGTCATTTTTATACTGCTCTTTAGCCGTTAAGATGTCCTCTGTATAGGCTTGCATCTCTTCAAAACCCAGACGATAATGTGGGTCAAAATCCATAGGTGCATGTTCAGAAAACCCATAAATGTCTATACCCAGTTCTATGGCTTTTTGGATGTACTCATCAACAGTACCTTCAGCGTGATTACAACGTGTTGTGTGGTTATGTATATCTATTCTCATAGGTTGATTTTAGCATAAGGGGACTTCCAAATACCCTAGACATTCATAACATCACTAGCTTTTGTCTAGGCTAGGCACTCTTTAGAAGTCCTAGCCTTAGCTAAGTCAAAAAAGAGTAACGACGCATAGGCGAAAGTTAGTGATGCCCGTTGGGTAAGCTTTGCAAACGCAATCTTTCACAAGATATTTACTTCATCTTAGCTGTGGCTAGGACTTGAAAGTCTCTTGCAAAACTTTACATTTGCAAAGCCCATTATGAGTGTCTAGGGTATTTGGAAATACCCTCAAACTGTTCTTTACCACTAATAGGATAAAATAAGAACCAAATAAATCCTATTAGGCAAAAGATGACAGATCAAAACAGAGTAGAACTTTTAGCACCAGCAGGTAACTTAGAGAAGATGAAAATTGCTCTAAATTATGGAGCTGACGCTGTATATGGTGGCACAAGTACCTTTTCACTGCGTATTCGTTCTGGTAAAGAGTTTGACATGGAGTCTTATGCTGAAGGTATAGAGTACGCTCATGCACGTGGAAAAAAAGTTTACTCTACAGTGAACTCATTTCCTTTTAATTCACAAATCAAACTCTATGAAAACCACATTGCCAAGATAGCTGAGCTTAAACCAGATGCGCTCATAGTCTCAAGTCCAGGTGTTGTAAAGATAGCTCATAAGATAGCACCTGATATACCCATACACCTCTCCACCCAAGCCAATGTGATGAATGCAATGGATGCAGAGGTTTACTATGACTTAGGGGTTAAACGTATCATTGTGGCACGTGAGATAAGTTTGAAAGACTGTGAAGCGATAAAAACACATCTTCCCGACTTAGAGTTAGAGATATTTGTACATGGTTCTATGTGTTTTGCCTATTCGGGTCGCTGTCTTATCTCTTCATTACAAACAGGACGTGTACCCAATCGTGGGTCTTGTGCAAATGACTGTCGTTTTCCATATGAGATCTATGCACATAATCCTGAGTCCGGTACGACATTTAGATTGGATGAAGAAGAGGGTATTGGCACTTATATTATGAATGCTAAAGATATGAATATGGCTTCACATGTTGATGAGATACTCAAGTCAGGCGTGGTGGATTCACTTAAAATTGAAGGACGGACAAAGTCTCCATATTATGCTGGTGTGGTTACAAAAGCCTACCGTCATGCCATAGATGATTTTTATGCTTCTGACTTTGATGAAAAACGTTATCAAAAAGAACTTGCTACAACACAAAACCGTGGGTTTACAGATGCGTATCTTCTTTCTCGTCCTTTTGACCGTAATGATACAGAGTCAAATGCATTTTCGATACAGTATGGTACACATCAAGTTGCAGGACTTGTGGGTGAAGATGGCTTGACTTGGAAGTGTAAAGACAAAACATGTGTAGGTGATTCTGTGGAGATAGTTTTACCTGTGGATGCCACTGTTGAACTTGTAGATAATGATATTGGTACAATAGAGGAAATAGCAGGATCGTATGTCATCACATTTAAAAAGCTTACGACTAAAGAGGGCAAAGAGCTGGAGTGTGTGCATAGCGGGAATGTGAATGAAATTCTTTTACCTGCAACGTTACCAGGGTATACTATCTTAAGACGTGAAATCGCAGAAGCGTTAGAAAAAAAGGGACTTACTGAAGCATCGACACCTATGAAGCAAGAACAAGAGCCCGAATCAACAATTAAGGTTATGAAATGAAATTTGTATCAATTGTAATGGAAAGTAAAAGTGACTATAGTATTATGTCTGAGTGTTCAGAAACATTGAAAAAGTTTGGTGTACCGTATGAGCTTATCATCTCTTCAGCACATAGAAGTGCTGATAGAACTATCAAATACGTCAAAGAAGCAGAAGCCAAAGGTGCACAAGTGTTCATAGCAGCATCAGGTATGGCAGCACACCTTGCAGGTGCATTAGCAGCATCTACGACTAAGCCTGTACTTGGTGTACCTATGGAAAGTGGAGCACTTAAGGGTGAAGATGCACTTCTTTCTACAGTGATGATGACAGCAGGTATGCCAGTAGGTACACTTGCTATTGGTACAGCAGGTGCTGTCAATGCTGCGTATCTTGCTATTCAGATCATGGCACTTGGTGATGATGAGCTCAAAGTAAAACTTCAAGAAGACCGTATAAGCAAAGCAAAAAAAGTAGAACTTGATTCTTCAGAGATTGAAACGATACTGTAAAATTTAAAACTAGGTAGAAATATAGATGAACAACAACGCCATTACATTTAGTGAACTACTCCTAAAACTACAACAATATTGGGCTGAGCAGGGGTGTAATATTGTGCAACCCTATGACATCCCTTCGGGTGCAGGAACATTTCACCCCGCTACACTGCTGAGAAGTCTAGACTCTCAGCCCTGGTCTGCTGCGTATGTGGCTCCTTCACGCCGTCCAACAGATGGACGTTATGGTGAGAATCCAAACCGTTTGGGAGCTTACTATCAGTTTCAGGCACTTATTAAACCGAGTCCGGATAATATCCAAGAGCTTTACTTGAAGTCTTTAGAGTATTTGGGACTTGATCTGACTCAACATGATATACGTTTTGTAGAAGACAATTGGGAGTCTCCAACACTTGGTGCTTGGGGTCTAGGTTGGGAAGTTTGGCTTGATGGTATGGAAGTGACACAGTTTACTTATTTTCAACAGGTTGGTGGAATCACCTGTGATCCTGTAGCCGTGGAGATAACCTATGGTACAGAGAGACTTGCGATGTACTTGCAAGGTGTGGATTCAGTCTATGATTTAGTATGGAACCGTATGGGAGATACTGTAACAACGTACGGTAATGTGCATAAAGAGACAGAGTATGAGTTCTCTAAATACCATTTTGAAGTGGCAAATGTAGAGAATTTGTTCCAGCACTTTGAAGATGCAAGCAATGAATGTAAAGTCTGCTTAGAAGCGGGCTTACCACTTCCAGCGTATGATCAGTGTATGCTGGCTTCTCATGCCTTTAATGTACTCGATGCGAGAAAGGCTATCTCTCAGGCGCAGAGACAGAATTATATTCTCAAAGTAAGAGAACTCTCTATAGGGTGTGCGGAGTTATATAAAGCGCAAGAACAAGAGCGTAATGAACGTGTTAGAGGCTAGATTTAGCATTAGTATAGAAGGGGTAAACCATTGATTGAAAAACTCGTAACTTCAAGTTTAAAAATGGGAGTAATTGCAGGTGGCCAGCTTGGCAAGATGCTTATTCAAGAGGCTAGTAAATGGGATATCACAACCTATGTACTTGATCCAGATGAAGGGTGTTCAGCACGTAATGTCACCTCTGTCTATATCAAAGGGGACTTTACAGACTTTGATACAGTATATGAGTTTGGTAAGCTTGTAGATATATTGACCTTTGAACTTGAGAATGTCAATATAGAAGCATTACAAAAGCTTAAGTCTGAGGGACTTAAGATAGTTCCAGATCCTGATATATTGGCATTGATTCAAGATAAAGGATTGCAAAAAGAATTCTATGAAAAGCACGCTATGCCGACATCTCCTTTTGTATGTTGCGAAAATGAAGAAGAGATAGCAGATGCTATCCAGATAGGAAAACTTGCATATCCTTTTGTTCAAAAGTTACGAAAAGGTGGATATGATGGGCACGGTGTATCACTCATCGATAGTAGTGAAGATACACTTTTAGATGGTACTTCTATGATAGAGCAAAAAGTAGATATTGATAAAGAGATAGCTGTGATCGCTGCAAGAAACAGTGCAGGAGAAGTGCGTTGTTTCCCTGCTGTAGAGATGACATTTAATGATCAGACAAATTTAGTAGAAGAGATTTTTTGTCCAGCAAATATTACGCTAGAACAGGCTAAAACAGCAGAAACATTATCGATAGATATTATTGAAAAGTTAGATATGGTTGGACTTTTAGCTATTGAGTTCTTTATAGACAAAAAAGGCCAAATACTTATCAATGAAGTTGCTCCAAGACCGCATAACAGTGGACATCATACTATAGACAGTGTTGTGACATCCCAATTAGAACAGTTGCTTCGTGCGATACTTGATCTGCCTTTGGGAAGTACAGAGTTAACGAGTGCGTCAGTGATGCTTAATCTTTTGGGAGAACCAGGGTATGAGGGTCCAGTCTATTATGAGGGCTTTAGTGAATGTTTGGCGATAGATGGGGTCAAGATTCATCTTTATGGTAAAAAAAGCACAAGACCTTCCAGGAAGATGGGACATGTTACAGTCTTGTCAAATAGTGTTGAAAATGCATTCAAAAAAGCAAATAAAGTGAAAAATATTATAAAGGTTAAATCATGGGAAAAGTAGTGGTGAGTATAGTCATGGGGTCAGATTCTGACCTTCCTGTCATGCAAGAGGCTGTCAAGATGTTAGAGCAGTTTAATGTTGGCTATGAGCTAGATATCGTCTCAGCACATAGAACACCAGAAAAACTGTTTGAGTTTTCAAATAATGCGCATAAACGCGGGATTCAAGTCATCATTGCTGGAGCGGGGGGTGCCGCACACTTACCTGGCATGATAGCCTCAATGTCTCCGCTGCCAGTCATAGGTGTACCTGTAAAGTCAAGTAACTCAATTGATGGATGGGATTCAGTACTCTCTATATTGCAAATGCCTGGTGGTGTACCAGTAGCTACAGTGGCACTCAATGGAGCTAAAAATGCAGGTATCCTTGCTGCACAGATCGTCTCAACTGCTTGTGAAGAGACAAGAGAAGAGATAATTGCATATAAACAAACTCTTGCTGAGCAAGTGATAGAGAAATCAAAAAGAGTTAAAACTCAGAAAGATTAGCATGAAGCTACAAGAAATATACAACCATTTAGATAAAGTAAGTCCTTTTGAACTACAAGAGAAGTGGGATAACTCTGGGCTTATCGTAGGAGATACGTCTAGAGAAGTATCCCAGATCGTAGTGGCATTAGATATTGATGAAGAGATGATAGAAAATACAGATGAAAATACACTTTTTGTTGTACATCATCCGCTTATCTTTGGAAATTTGACACAGCTTGATTTTTCAAAATACCCTTCAAATCTACTTGAAAAAATGATACTTAAAAAGCACTCTTTGATCGCTTTGCATACAAACTTTGATCAGACACATTTAAACAGATATGTTTTTGAAAAGGTTTTAGGCTTTAAAATAGAGTCACAAAATCCTTTTGTATGTACGACAAAAGGAGAGTGGCATTATAAAGAACTTTTGACCCTTTTAAAAGCGAAACTAAACTTACCTACACTCAAAGTCATAGGTAAAAAAGAGAAGATCAGATCTATTGCTTTAACCACGGGTGCTGGGGCTTCACTGATGGATGAGGTCGAGGCTGATTGTTTCTTGACCGGAGACATTAAGTATCATGATGCTATGAAAGCCATGAGTGAAGATTTGATGATGGTAGACATCGGACACTATGAGAGTGAGAAGTTTTTTGCAGAGATAATTTTGGAAGAGTTGAAAGTTTTACCTCTTTTGGCTATAATTTCAAATTCGAAAAACCCATTTCATATTGAAACAATATAAAGTATGGTATAAACCTCTCAAAATAATGATTGAGAACCCTTAAACTCCAAAAGGACAGAGATTGAATAAACACCTAAAAGAGCTCATCGAGCTTTCAAAAAATGACAAAGCTATAGACAGTTACACGCCTCAACTTGAAGCGGCAAATAAAAAAGTAGCAAAAGTAGAAAAGAAGATCAAAGCAGCACAATCTGAACTTGATACATTGAATGCAAGTATCGTTGAGAATGATGCAAGAGTAAAGACATTTGAAGAACAACTCACAATGCTGAATGAGCAATTGGCTTCAAATGCAAAAAAGTCTAAAGATATCACAACAGAAAAAGAGATGAAAGCACTCTCTTTGGAAGAAGATATCGCTAAAGAAAAGATGACTTTTGCAAACGAAGAGATAGAAAGACTTCAAAACATCAATGAAACGACAAAAGCACTTTTAGATGAAGCAAGTGAAAAAGTAGAAACACTTACAGCAGAGTATACATCGATCAATGAAGTGGTAACTGTAGAAAGAGCAGAGATCGAAAAAAGCAAGGGTGAACTTTTTGTTGAAAGAGAAAAACTCAGTAGAAACATTGAACAAAAGGTACTTGCATTTTATGAGAAGATCCGTATTTGGGCAGGCAATACAGCGGTTGTTCCTGTTAAAAAACAAGCATGTTACGGATGTTACATGAAACTCAATGACAAAACGTACTCAGAAGTAATTAAAGGCGATGAGATCTGTAATTGTCCTCACTGTGGTAGAATTCTCTATATAGAGAGTGTTACAGAAGAAGCATAAGTGATGCACTATGGAGAAATTTTTCTTTTTTCTCTATAGTCTTTTTTCTTTTTCCCTTTATGTTATTGCCCTTCCTTTTTTAGCCTTATTCTCCTTTAAAACAAAATATAAAGACTCACTTCCCGCAAGATTTTTCTTATGGAACAACAAGCCTTTAAAGCCTCATGGTATCTGGTTTCACTCTTGTAGTTTTGGAGAAGCAAAAGCTATTAAAACTTTAGTGGATGCATTGCCGCAAGAGAGTTTACGAATGAGTACAACAACGCATACGGGGTTTAAAGTGATAGGGGAGTACACGCAAGAGAGCAGATATTTGCCTTTTGAACCTCTGCTTTTTGGATGGTTGAAACCGCAAAAGGCATTGGTGGTGATGGAGGCCGAGTTTTGGTATCTTCTTTTTGCATTGGCACAGAGCAGAGGGGCTAAAACCTTACTGATCAATGCACGTATGAGTGACAGGTCTTTTCCCAGGTATGAAAAGATAGGATGGCTCTACAGACAGATCTTTAAGCATATAGATGAAGTGTACGCACAAACAGCTAAAGACAAAGAACGTTTAGAGTCTCTGGGTGCTAAAAATGTAGTTGTCACGGGTAACATCAAATTGGCGCATTTGCCTGCTGTGACCAAAGAACTCAAAAAGCCTTCAAGTTTGGTTGTATGTGGAGCAAGTACGCATGAAGGAGAAGAAGCACTGATCCTGGATGCATTTGCTGCATTTAAAAAAGAACATCCTGAAGCAGTTTTACTTTTAGTGCCACGTCATCCCGAACGTTTTGACAAAGTAGCTAAAATGACGGAAGATTTTGCTGATGAATATCATTGTACTACACAACGTTATTCTCAAAATGAAGTGTTAAGTTCTGATATTGTTTTAGTAGATACTTTGGGTGAACTGGTCAATATGTATGCGATCAGTGACATCGTCATACTTGGCGGTGCCTTTGAACCCATAGGCGGGCACAATGCAGCGGAGGCAGCGCAGTTTGGAAGTAAGATCATCTCAGGGAAACACTACTTCAATCAAAAAGATATTTTTGATGCCATTGAAGGTATAGCAGTAGTAGAAGCATCAAATCTTTCAAGAAGATTGCTACAGCATGGATTACTGAAACCTACCGAGATAAAAAGTAAGAGTGACATCGCAGTCATCACAGAGAGCTTAAAGAGTGTTTTATAACATAGAAGACGTAACAGTCAGTCTACGTATTAAAGCACAGCCAAATGCCAGCAAAAGCGAGTTTTGTGAAGCCTATGGTGATGATGCTATCAAGATACGAATTAAAGCACCGGCTGTAGAAGGTGCAGCGAACAAAGAGTTAGTAAAATTTCTTGCAAAAAGTTTTAAAGTCTCAAAAAGTGATATACTTTTTAAAACTGGACAAAACAGCAAGATTAAAATAGTGGCATTCCCACTGAATGATAAATTTAAAGATTGGATAGAAGAAAATGGCTACAGATAAAGCATATAAAGTCCTTGCACTGGCACAGGATATTTCAAACAACAAAGCAAAAGAGCTGATAGACAGAGGACTTGTCTACGTGGAAGATAAAAAAGTAAAGATCGCAAGAGCTGAGATAAGTACAGATACCATCTTTCGTATCGAATACCCTGAAGATATAGAGATACTCTACGAAGATGAAGATATCATTGCTGTAAACAAACCGGCACAAGTTGACAGCTATGAGATTCAAGATTCCATAGCAGGTGCAGAACTGCTGCACAGACTCGATAGAGATACATCAGGTGTACTGCTATTAGGAAAAAACAGAGCGTTTATAGAACGTGCCATTAAAGAGTTTAAGAACCGTAATGTAGAAAAACATTATGTGGCATGGATCGAGGGTGTGCTTTATGAAAAAGTGGAGATAGACGAACCTATTTTTACGGTCAAGAAAGGTAAAGCATTTTCCATGATAGACCCGGTACGTGGTAAAAAAGCACATACCATAGTAAAACCCGAAGAGGTACAAGGTAAGAAATCCAAAGTGAACATAGAGATCACAACAGGAAGAACACACCAGATCCGTGTACACCTTGCACACATAGGACATCCTATAGTAGGTGACGAACAGTATGGAAGCCGTACACAATCAAAACGTATCCTTTTGCACTCTGCTAAAATGAAAATTCTTGATTATGAGTTTAATGCAACAGAGCCGAAAGATATCGCGAGATATAAGTAAATCTTAGATAAAATCGCAACATTATATTGAGAAAATAGAGAAGAAATAAGGTAGGAAATGTTTGATACTTTAACCGACAGTTTTAAAAATGCTATAGGAAAAATTCGTTTTCATGATGATGAAAAGGCACTTAAAAAGGCAACTGCAGAACTTAAAAAATCACTGCTTAAAGCGGATGTTCATCATAAAGTAGTAAAAGATCTCATCACTTCAGTAGAGCTTGAGACGAAGCAACATGGAGTAGGTAAGGATAACTTCCTCAAAGCACTTCAAGATAAATTAACAGAGATTCTTACCATAGAAGGTGCACCAAAAGGGTTTACCTTTGCATCTAAACCGCCAACTGTTGTACTGATGATCGGTTTACAGGGGTCGGGTAAAACAACGACTACCGGTAAACTAGCGTATTTCCTTAAAGAGCAGAAAAAGAAAAAAGTACTTGTTATTGCAGCTGACCTGCAAAGACTTGCTGCGGTAGAACAGCTCAGACAGATTACTGCCGGTATAGAAGTAGAACTTGTAGCAGATGAGAGTGCTACCCCTACGCAAATAGTAAAACGCGGTCTTGAAAAGGCAGAGAAAGAACTTTATGATGTAGTTCTTATAGATACAGCCGGACGTTTGGCAATTGATGATGCACTGATGGATGAACTCGCAGAGGTTAAACAAGTTGCTAACCCCGATGAACTGTTTTATGTAGCTGATGCAATGACAGGTCAGGATGCTGTGAGAACAGCACAAACCTTTAAAGAGAAGATAGGCATCACAGGTGTCGTACTTTCCAAGTTTGATGGGGACTCCAAAGGTGGGGTGGCACTTGGGCTTACTCAACAGGTTGGCGTACCACTTCGTTTCATTGGTGCAGGTGAAAAAATGCCTGATCTTGAACAGTTTATTTCAGACAGAATTGTAAGCCGTTTAATGGGTGCGGGAGATGTTGAATCACTTGCAGAAAAAGCGGCAGCTGCCATAGACCCTAAAGAAGCAAAGAAGTTTACACAGAAGATCAAAAAAGGTCAGTTCAATTTCAATGACTTCTTGTCACAAATGGAGCAGATGAAAAAGCTTGGAAGCATGAAGTCCATCATGGGCATGATCCCTGGAATGGGTAACATGGCTAAACAGATAGGTGATATGGATTTGGAAAACTCCGATGAGATCAAGATGATCAAAGCGATGGTTTCTTCTATGACACCTAAAGAGAGAGAAGACCCGGATCTGCTCACCAACACACGTAAAAGACGTTTGGCAGCAGGTGCTGGACTTGACCAGGTACAGGTAAACCGTGTACTTAAGCAGTTTAAAAATGCTGCAAAGATGGCGAAAAAGATGTCAGGCAAAGGCGGCATGAAACAAATGCAAGACATGATGGCACAGATGCAAGGCGGTGGTGGTTTCCCTGGTATGCCACGCTAAGATCTGATGGGCTTCTGTATGAAGCATATACAACTACTACCCTGATACGTGAGAGAACCATAGAGTTTAATAAAATCTTTATAAATTTTATGGTAAAATCGCGTTCCAAAAGAATTTATGAAGTGTTGATGAGTGTTTTAGTCATTAAAAAACAGTTGTCAGTACTTGTTACGAAAATGCATAGCTTTCCTCAAGATAAGCATTAAAACAAATGAAAAAACAAAAGGATACAATATGACAATGATCAGAATGACAAGAATGGGTAGAAAGAAAAAGCCATTTTATAGAATCGTAGTAACAGATAGCAGAAAAAGAAGAGATGGTGGTTGGATCGAATCAATTGGTCACTATAACCCAGTAAGTGTAAACAAAGATCTTACTCTTGATGAAGAGAGATTGAACTACTGGTTAAGTGTTGGTGCACAAATGAGCCCAACAGTAAAAAGACTAGCAGGTAAAAAATAGTTCTAATGGTTAAAAACTTCTTGCTCTCATATACCAAGCTTTTGGTAAACAACCCTGAAGATATCTCCATAGAGATCGCAGAGGTTGGTGAGGGTTTCGATGAGATTACCATCTTCGCAAACAGTGAAGATATAGGTAAACTTATCGGTAAAGAAGGAAGAATGATCAATTCTATCAAAACAGTCATCTCCGGCTGTAAAGCAAAAGGCGGTAAAAACTACCGCGTTAATGTAAAAGCTTCAGAGTAACAACTTTATGTCTAATGACGATTCTCTTATCGCTCAAATAGGGCGTACTATTGGACTTTGGGGCGATCTCAAATTTCATCTTCATACAGATTTTCCAGAACAGTTTAAAATAGGTAATACCTATAAAAGTAACCGTGGCGATCTTACTATCGCAGATATCAATTTTACGCGTGGGACTATTCGTTTTACAGGGTATGAAAGTATTGATTCTGCAAAAAAGTTGACCAATACCAAACTTTTTGCCAATGAAGAACAAACAAAAGAAAATTGTGAATTGGGTGAAGGACAGCACTTTTGGTTTGATGTGATCGGTTGTACAGTCAAACAGGATGATGAAGTGCTAGGTAGTGTAGATGACATACAACGTATGGCAGATACTGATTATCTTTCTGTGACAACAGATGAGCATTTGGTTGAAGCAGGCTTGTCTAAGAACTTTTTACTCCCTTACATAGAACGTTACATTATCAAAGTAGATACAGAAGAAAAAATAGTCTATACAAAAGACGCTAAAGACATTTTAGAGGCTAGTTAATACTATGCATTTCTCTTTCGTTACACTTTTTCCCGATCTTATCAAAGGGTACTTTTCTGAGAGTATCTTAAAACGTGCCATCGAAGATGAAAAGATCTCTATAGATTTTTACAATCCACGTGATTTTACTACCGATAAACACAACCGTGTCGATGCACCGATGATAGGTGGAGGAGCAGGTATGCTTATGACTCCACAACCTTTGATGGATACACTTCATAAAGTAAGAGAGACATCCCCCAAAGCACATATAGTGTTTGTGTCTCCTGTAGCTAAACCATTTACGCAAAACGATGCAAAACGTTTAGCCAAAAAAGAGCATATTGTGTTTGTTAGTGGACGTTATGAAGGGATAGATGAGCGAGTCATAGAAGCTCAGGCGGATGAACTTTTTTCTATAGGAGATTTCATTTTAACCGGTGGAGAACTGGCAAGTATGGTGGTTTGTGATGCTATTAGCCGTAATGTTGAAGCGGTATTGGGTAACAGTGATTCTTTAAGTATAGAGAGTTTTGAAGAATCACTTTTAGAAGCCCCTTCTTTTACGAAACCTAAAAATTATGAAAACAATGAAGTAGTTTCAGAATTTCTAAAGGGTAATCATAGTAAAATCACGGACTTAAAAAGAGGGCTTGCTTTGTGTAAAACAAAGTATTTTAGGCCAGACTTATACAAAAAAGGTATAACACATGAGAAATAAATATATTGAAAGCTTTGAACAAGCACAAGTTGAAAACAGAAACATTCCAGCATTCAGAGCAGGTGATACAGTAAGAGTAGCCGTAAGAATTAAAGAAGGTGAAAAGACAAGAGTTCAGAACTATGAGGGTCTTTGTATCGCAATCAGAGGTCAAGGAACTGGTAGAACATTCATGGTAAGAAAAATGGGTGCTAACTCTGTTGGTGTTGAGAGAATCTTCCCACTTTACTCAGACTCTATCGAAAGTATCGAAGTACTTAGAAGAGGTAGAATCAGAAGAGCTAAATTGTTCTATCTTAGAGAGCTTAAAGGTAAAGCAGCAAGAATCAAAGAACTCAGAAGAAAGTAATCTCTTTCTTTCTGCTTCACAGTATTTTCGATTAAATGGACTCTGTTCCGTTTGGTCACTTACTATACAGTAAACTCCTGCTCTACACAAAATCCATTTAACCAAAACTACAATAAATCAAAAAAAATATAAACTTTACTTATTTAGCGTTATCTATATTATTTTCTAATTAATCGCTATAATATTTTAAAATTTATTTAGGGATACCTTCATAATGCTATCAACCATAAAAAACAGACTACTTTCACTTTTACAACTTCTCCTTGTTATTACCTATATCATCTTTGAAGAGTTGATATGGGAAGGAATCGCTAAGCCTATTTATAAAGCTATACATGCACTTAAAATTCTTCAGAAGATGGAAGCAAAGTTGGAGACATTAAATCCTTCTGTTATTCTTCTTATATTTGTTGTTTTATTTGTTATTGTGGAGGCCGCAGGTATTTACGCGGGAATGTTATTTGTCAGTGGACAAGTGTTTATAGGTTTGGTTCTCTATATCTCTAAGATTCCGATAGCAGCATTTACCTTTTGGCTCTTTAGAGTCACAGAAGATAAGCTTATGCAGTTTGGATGGTTTAAATGGCTGTACGACTGGATAATGAAAGCGATTGATTGGATTAAGTCTAGTGAGATACATCAGAAAACCATAGCATATTTGGCACAGATGAAGACACGTATTAAAGGTTTAAAAGAAAAATACTTTGCCAATAAAAGTCCTTTTATGGAAAAAATGAAACGGCTTTACAGAACCCTAAAAGAATCACTTCGAAAATAGATTTACAGATGAAAAAACGACTTCTTTTATGGATAGTACTTCTACTTCTTGTTAGTATTATGATCGTATTCAGCAACGAGGAGAGTCGTGCTTTTGTAGTAGCATTATTTTTTAGAATAGTGTTTTTTATAAAGAAAAATCTTTTTGCACTTTTGGCTGCATTTTTTCTTGTGAAGGGAAAGTTCATTTTGAAACTTTTCCTTAAAAAGCTTCTACTTCTTTCTGCTACAGGTTTGGGAAAACGTTATGTGGTGGAAAAGGTGGTGATGGGAAATGTTAAAACACATTTCTTGGATCATCTCTCAAATGATATAAGAAGAGTGGTACAACATGCAAAAAAGAACTTCAAAAACTTTCCTTTAGTCAAAAAAATCATGACTGTTTTTGCTTTTCTTGGTTCATTGGTGTTCATTGGCAAGTTTATGGGTGGGATGCTTGCGGTAAAAGTTTTTGTTGCAAAAGTATGGAGTTTTTTACTGGCAATCTTTCTCAAAGTTGGTTCAGCGGTCGTCTATTTCTTTACGGATTATTTATGGGGAAGTTGGCTTGCCCCTATTGTCGAAGTCATCATCTTTACGTGGCTACTGTCATGGATGGAAAAGGTGCCATTTTTGGCCAAAGGGTTACGCAAGATATATGCATTTTTTGTATTTCTGTTTGGTTGGATGGAATATTATGTGGAAAAGGTATTTCATATACCGGTGAAAAGCTTTTTACAGTGGCTGGTTAAAAAGATACAAAAGAGTATCTATCACTTCATAGGGTATGAACGGGTCTCATTATGGAAAAGAGTGAAGCAAAACAGAACACTCAACCCAAGCATGCATACGAGACTTATAGATAAGCGTAAAAAGAGAATGCAAGAAAAGAAAGAACGTACTTACGTTTCTCCACGAAGAATGTTAGTAGAAAAGAGAAAGAGCCAAAAGTAGTTCTTATTTGTGACCACTGTCTCCAGTTCTTGTTACAAGTTCATTCATTTTCTCTCCACCTATGTGATAGGCTTCACCAAATCCAAAGGTCGCTTCACCGTAAATAGGCTTGAGTGCATAAAGATTAAAATCTTTCATTCCCATAAGCATCGTAACCATATTGGCGTCAAATTTATCTTGAAAATTTTCCATAACAGTGTTAAATGTCTCATCATCTCTAGAGACAAAAGTCACATCGCATTGCAGTGAGATACGTTTTCTGGCAAAGATGTTTTTACTCTTGTTCTCATCTTCTATAAATAATGCCGAAGCCTGGGGTGTAGTTTGTATGTTTTTTGCATGTGTGGCAATGTTTGAGATGAAGATATACACTTGCTCCCCATCATAGTAAAAAGGTGCGTAAGAGGAGAAAGGATAGCCATTACTGCCTTGTGTTCCTAGAACAACACTCTGATATTTTGCCAATAGTTCACTAAGTTTTTGCATGTGGGTTACTCTCTATTTTTCATCGCTTGTTGGGCTTCACGGTTGAGTGTTTTTGCTTTCAGATCTGCACGTTTGTCATGGAGTTTTTTACCTTTAGCGATAGCGATGCTTACCTTGGCTAAATTACGTTCATTAAAGTAAATCATAAGAGGTACGATGGTCAGTCCATCTTTGTGGACTTTGACATAAAGTTTTTCCAGCTGTTTCTTATGTAAGAGCAGTTTTCTCGGTGTACGTGTATCTGGACTATAATGTTTGTGAGCAGTTTCCAAGTATGCTATATGTGCATTCATAAGATGTAGTTCACCTTGAATGAAACGGCAAAAAGCATCCGCCAGATTGGCACGTTTGGCACGAAGTGCTTTGACTTCAGCACCAGAAAGTACAATACCCGCTTCAAATTTTTCAAGTATCTCATAATCATGTCTGGCTTTTTTGTTCTGTGCTACGATATTGATCGCCAAATCGGTCCTTTTATCTATATTTTGTAGAATTATATCATATAATTCACCATGGATAATACGGAAATAAACCCTTTGGAAATACTCTATCAGGATGAGTATCTTGTGGCTATCAATAAACCATCCGGTTTACTTGTACATAAATCACCTATAGACAAACATGAAACGCAGTTCGCACTGCAAATGCTACGTGATCAGATAGGGCAATATGTTTATCCTATACATCGCTTAGACAAACCGACTTCAGGGGTATTGCTTTTTGCATTAAGTGCCGAAATGGCTCAGACGATGTCTCTTCTTTTTCGTTCATCCGAAGTACATAAAGAGTACATTGCTATCGTACGTGGGTTTACCGAAGATGCATCACTTATAGACTACCCGCTCAAACAGATGTTAGATACCAAAAAACAAAAGCAACAAGGTATTACCAAAGAGATACAAGAGGCACAAACAGGGTATGAACGTTTGGCTACAGTGGAATTGCCCTTTCCTGTAAGCCGTTACCCCGTGGCACGCTATTCACTGGTAAAACTTTTCCCAAAGACCGGGAGGAAACATCAGCTCAGACGCCATATGAAACATATATTCCATCCCATCGTAGGCGATACCAAACACGGGAGAGGAGAACACAACAATTTGTTCCGTGAGAAGTTTGAATGCCACAGATTACTGTTACATTCTGACCGTGTAAAGTTTGTACACCCATTGAGCCATAAAGACGTGGTGATCAATGCACCTATAGATGATATGTTTAAAGGACTCTTTAAAACGTTTAATTGGGATATTGATGGTATGATATCATATGATAAATGATGAACATAAAAACAACCCTTTACACGGCATTAAACTAAAACAGATACTTGAAGAGTTACAAGAAGAGTACGGCTGGGAACTGTTGGGACAGTTTGTAAACATACGATGTTTTAATTATGATCCCAGTATCAATTCATGTTTAAAGTTTTTAAGAAAAACACCCTGGGCAAGAGATAAAGTTGAAGATCTGTATTTGATGATGATTAAAAAGAAAAACGAGGAGAAGTCCTAAGACTTCTTATTTGGAAAATAAGAGAATTTTAATACTCTTTTAATGCGTGATTGATCTGTATGTATGCCATCATAGGTGTCGTTTCAAAATACGGCATATTGTATTTTTGGGCAAATTCTTTTGTCATCTTTTGCACTTTAAGAAGATTAAAACGTGGTGCTTTTGGAAAGAGGTGATGCTCTATCTGTGTATTGAGTCCACCGTAGAACCAGTGTACTAAAAAACCGCCTTTCAAAGAACGGCTTCCTCTCATTTGAAGTTCCATCCAAGAGAAATCTTTGGCTTCCTCTTCATTAAATGTTTCACAACCCAAGTGGTTTGTAATGAAACCAAAAGCAAGCCAAGGTGAGAGTACAAAGTTAAGTGTCAATGCTACGATAAGTGTATCGACTGCACCTATCTGGTAGATCAGGGTTCCCCAAATGAGTGGCCAGTGAAGCAGCATCAATGCAAATTCACCCCAGAGTTTTCGTGTGATCACAAACTTGTAGGATTGTGCTATAAATGCAGGGAACATAAAAAACATTGCTCCCCAAAAGATAATGTGTTTATACTTTTTGATAAAAGGTTTATTGCCTTTATTGGGTGTAAATGCACCATCAAGTGCACGAATATCTTGATCTTTTTCTACGATGTTACAGTAAGTATGGTGATTGACATTGTGTTTATAGTCCCACCATGAAGAGGAATTACTCAGTATAAATGCTGAAAAAGGGTAGCTAAGCTTTTTTGAAAGAGCTTTGTTTTTAAAGTACTGTGTATGTAAAACATCATGAGAAACAAACACTGAACGTGTAAAAAGCAATGTTAAAAAGAGTCCCAGAAGTATAGGATTCCAAAGTGTTGCAGTACTAAGTGCAGCTACCATACAGACAAGAATAGCGATCATCTCCAAGCTTCCACGAACAGGTACACGTTCCAGAAGACCAGCTTCACGTACGCGTGTTTTAAGTTCATCGAAAATTTCAGGATATTGGGGTGATTGGGGTGATTTGGACATTATTATTTCTCTCTATTAAATTTATTTATTATAACGAGTATTGATTAACAGATTATTTTTCGAATAAGATATACATATGAACAGTATATAGGTGTGTAGATTATGTTACACTGGACGAAAAAATGTGCTTCCACTCCCCGAAAAGAACCATCCCTCTTTATCAACATTCTTTAGCTCAGGATAAGCGATAAGTGCAGCATTGTAGAGATCATTAAGTATAACAGGGTCTGCAATGAGTTCCAGCAAAGTTTTTGAATCCAGTTTTTCCCATCCTATGAAAGAGCCGAGGGTAATATCATCCAAAAGATTTTCTTTAAATGTTTTATAGACGATAGCAGTATCACATCCTATATCAGGTGTGTAGAGTTCTAAAGAGAGCGGTTCCTCTTCAAAAGGTTCGACTATTTCACCAAAACCGCTTACATTTGCGGAAGGGTAATTATAGATGAAAAAGGGTAGGTCAGCACCTATAGTACTTCCCAGTTTCGCCAGCTCTTCAGTACTGATCATAAGGTTACAGACTTCCTTCACCAAACGCATAAAAGCAGCAGCATCAGAACTTCCTCCACCTAAACCTGCCTGACTTGGTATGCGTTTGGTGACAACCACTTTATGTTTGTAGAAGAAGTTGAGTATGTCCAAGTCGCCGGTATAGTCGTTAAGTGCCTTGTAGGCTTTATAGATGGTGTTTGACTCAAGTGGGACATCATCACACCCTTCTATGGTAAAAGTATCACATTCACAGGCTTCAAAGGTGATGGTATCATACAGATCTTCTACTCTCATAAATCTCGAGAGCAGCGTATGATATCCGTCTTGATGACCAGTGATCTTTAAAAAGATATTTACTTTGGCATGGGCTCTGATACTGTACCCTGAATCACTTTTTTCAATATATGATTTTCTTCTATTCGCACTACTGGATGTATTGTCATTTTTAATATCTTCATTTCTTTTATTTATCCATGTAGAAAGACTATCGATATCCCAGTATCCACTTTCATCACCACCTTCAAAACCGCCCATATAACTGAATCCTTTTCATAGAAATTGGATGAGTATTATACTATAAAAAAAGATTGGGTAGTAAGACCTAACTGTAAAAATGAAAAAGGGTTTTTAATTTTGTACATTTAATCTTCCTCGAATTTTGGGATACGATTAAATCTATATTTGACTTCTTCACCTACTATTTCGATGATAGAAAAAAAGTTTGAAGTCTCTATAAGATAGACACCGTCCTCTTGCGTTTCAAAATATTCTCGTGAGAGTTTTTTACCCAGTTCCATATACTCTTCTTCACCGGTATAGACATTAGCAGGAATGGCTAAATGGGTAAATGGGTTTAGGGCTTTTTCTTCATCAAAGTAGAATTGCCCTTCATGGATGCGGTGTAGGCTTGAGAGTGTACCATCTACTCCCAATTTGTCTGCGACAAGCGCACCTAGACTACGTATATAGGTACCTTCACTGACTTTGGCTTCGAAGTGTACAAAAGGATGATTATAGTTCAGCAGTTTAATGTCATAAATGGTAGAGGTGATGGTTTTAAGTTCTACTTCCAAACCTTCACGTGCAAGTTCATAGGCACGTTTACCATTGATCTTCTTAGCACAAAATTTTGGTGGGTAATAGCTGAGTTCCCCCTTGAGAGAGAGTAAAGTTTCCTCTACTTCTTCTTCTGTAAAGGTTGGTACCTCTTTAATGCTATCTATCTTCTCTATATCAAGGCTTGGAGAGTTTGCCCCTAGCCATAGTGTAGCTTTATAGCTTTTAGGCGTTTTATTGAGGTATTGAAAAAGTTTGGTGTATTGTCCTGTAGCTACGATGAGGCATCCTGTGGCAAAAGGGTCAAGCGTACCGGAAAACCCTACTTTTTTTGTTCCGTATTTACGTTTGACATAACCCATATATCCATTAGAAGAACGGAAGATAGGTTTATTTACGACAAATAATCGATTCACAGTTGATTTCCTTTAGTAGTCACTTTTTAATCACACGCAGTGTGCCTTGTCGTTTCGAACGCTCATGCACCCCACTTTCGCTTTAGCGACGGGAGGTATCGGCATTTAGTGCCAGAAAATCTAGCGATTCGAGAGATACGACGATTTTTGCTTCATTTTTCTAAAAAATGAAGGGAGAAACACTACCACAGTTCAAATATAGGGTAATTGAAAAAATATTACAAATATATAAGATTAAATACTTTGCACAAATGAACTTAATATTTCTTTCTTGTTCCCACCAAAGTTAATAAGCAGTTTATACTCTTTACCAGACTTATTGGCAGCCTGAACACGTCCAATGCCAAAGATCTTGTGTTTAACCAGATCTCCTTTTTTGAAAGCAGAACTTTTAGTGATCTTGAGACTGGTCTCCTGAATGAGTCCGGCTTCACCTAAGAAACGGCTCTTGTCTATCATTTTACGGCGACCTTTGTAAAAACGACTGTCAACATAACAAAGTGTAAGATCTGACTTTGCTCTGGTGATCGCTACATAGCCTAGACGACGTTCTTCTTCCATATTAGAGCCTTCGCCCAGTAGAGGAAAGAACTCTTCTTCAAGACCTATGACAAAAAGGTGTTCAAACTCCAGTCCTTTAGCCGCATGGATACTCATGATGGTGATGGTATCTTCTTCAACCTGGTCTTGGTCACTTTGCAGAGAGATGTCATTGAGAAACTCATCAAGTGTAAGGTCAGGATTTTTGATCACGGCATCTCTAAAATACCCATAAAACTCATCGATATTCAAGATACGGTCAAAGCCATCAACCATACCGGCATAATGGTCTTTGAGTTTGATACGCTCTTCAAAGAGAGAGATAAAGTTACCAAGTTCATTTTCCAAGGCTTCTTGTAAAAATTTGATATCTTCGACAAGTTTACCCAAGGCAGTGGCTACTTTTTTACTAATGACAGTAGGAAGGTCACCTTGAACTGATTTATCTATATATTCATAAAGTGATATTTGGGCATCAAAAGCAGCTTTTTGCAGCTTTTCTATGGATGCTTTTCCTATACCTCTTTTGGGTTTGTTGATAATACGTATAAGAGAAAAGTCATCATGTGGATTGGAAAGAACCCTTAAGTAAGAGATGAGGTCTTTGATCTCTGCACGTTCATAAAAACGCATACCTCCGATGAGTTTGAAACCTACACCTGCTTTGGTAAAACCTTCTTCAAGTGAACGTGAAAGCGCATTGATACGGTAAAGTACGGCTATCTCGTCCGGGTCCGCGCCCTCATCAAGCAGTTTTTGTACTTCATGTGCGATGGCTTTGGCTTCCATAGATTCATCGAGTGAGTGAAGGAGTTTGACCTCTTGACCCGATCCTTTATGTGAAGTAAGCTTTTTCCCTAGACGTGTTGAATTGTGTTCTATGAGTGTATTGGCAGCTTTGAGTATAGGTTCAGTGGAACGGTAATTTGTTTCAAGTTTTACTGTTTTACATGTTTCAAAATTATTTGCAAACTCTAAGATATTACGAATGTTTGCACCTCTCCACCCGTAAATACTCTGATCATCATCACCTACAACACAGAGGTTGTTATGTTCAGAGGAGAGCAGTTCAAGAAGTTGAAACTGTAGTTCATTGGTATCTTGGTACTCATCGACCATGATGTATTGGTAACGTTTACTTGTCTCTTCTCTCAGCGCATTATTTTCACTGAGTATTTTGTGGGTAAGCATGAGGAGGTCATCAAAGTCTACAAGGTTATTCTCTTCAATATTTGCTTGGTATTTGACATAGATATTGGCTATTTGTTTGTAGTCAGGCAACTCAGCTTTTTCTAAAACAAGTTCAGGAGAGAGGAGTGAATTTTTGTATTTTGAAATTTCAGAAGCGATGAATGAGATATTGAGATCCACCTTTAACTCTTTGGCTATAGAACGTAAAAGGCGTTTTTTATCGTCACTGTCTATGATGACAAAGGCATTGCTTCTGCCCAGTTTTTCAATATGAAATTTTAAAAAGAGCAAGCCAAATTTATGGAAGGTACATAAAAGTGGAGGGTAAGAGACTTTTGCAGGCATCAGTTTAAGTGCACGCTCCCGCATTTCTGCAGCAGCTTTATTGGTAAAAGTAAGTGTTAAAGTGTTTGCCGGGTCTATACCTACTTCACCTACAAGGTAAGCAAGTCTAGTAGTCAGTGTTTTTGTTTTTCCACTCCCCGCACCTGCAAGGATAAGCATCGCACCATCAATATGTTCGACGGCTTCCCGTTGCGATGGGTTTAGTGCATTTAAAATTGTTTCCATAACGTAATTGTGCTCCTGTATAGTATTAATTATACCTTTTAATTGATTAGAAGTGCCATAAAGGGTAAATTTAGGTTTTTTATACAAAATAGAATTATTCTAATAAGAATAACTTATGTTAGATTAAGTATAATCAGATATAATGACTTTATTAACTTATATATTTATATATTAAGAATTAGTTTAGAATAAGGACACAATTAAATGTTAAAAGATTTTGTAAAGTTAGAGACATTTTTAACTGTAGCACGTGAAAGAAGTTTTTCTAAAGCATCTGCTAAGTTAGGGATTTCACAACCTGCGGTAACACAACAGATTAAATTTATTGAAAAATACCTGGCATGTAAAGTTATTGAGCGTAAAAAGAACGGTATTAAATTAACCAATGAGGGTGAAGAGCTCTATAAGATAGCAACAAGACTTGAAAAAGAGATCATCTCTTCAGAACATGATATACTTAAAATCATCAATAAAGAGATCACATTTAAGTTAGGTGCTTCATATACTATAGGTACATACATTATCCCTGGACAATGCCTTAATACGATTGGTGAAGCGATCAACAACAGTGTAAATTTAGATATCGATCTAAGTGACAACATTATAGAAAAATTGAAAGATAGAAAATTAGATGTGGGTCTTATTGAATCACCTATAATGGATCAAGATCTTATTTACAGAGAATGGTTGGAAGATGAGCTTGTAGTTGTAAGTAATGTACCTATAAACAAAACACTGAAAACAGAAGAGTTATATGATTTTGACTGGATTTGTAGAGACGAGGGTTCTCATACAAGAAAAGTTGTACAGGAAGTATTTGAAGAGTTAGGTGTTTCTTGTAAAAGTTTTAATGTACTTTCTGAAGTAAGTAACACTACTAGTGTACTTCAAACACTTAAGAAGAGTGATAGAAATCCAGCTCAGCCTGTGGTATCTATCTTGTCAAAATATGCTATTATGGATGAAGTTGCCAATGGTGAGCTTTTTGAAGCAAGACTCAGAGGGTATACAATGTCACGTAAATTCTTTATCGTTTATTCTAAAGAGAATAAACACAATGCATATGTAGATAATGTAGTAAATTACATCTTAGCGGGTCGCTGCTAAGAGTAGACTCTATTTTTTATTCTTGAGGAGTTTTTTATTCTCAGGATTATTTAAAAGTGCTTCCATTGAAGATTTTTTGGATGCACTTCCTTCTTTTTTCTTTTCACTCTCTATTACCGGATTCGCAAGATTAATGACAATGGGATTATCCCCTACAAAAAGCTGTTTTATAGCAAGTAGCGGTAACGATACCGTTGATCCAAAATTCTCACTTCCAAAACCCGCTTCAAAAGAGAAATACTCTTCATTTAACTGAGCACTTTCAAAGGTAAAACCACTCAATATAAAGAGGACCGTATCATCAAATGAGTCTTTGATCTCCGAAGGTAATTCCGGTGTAAATGTGATATGTTTTACTTCACATGCCAGTGCAAATTCTTGATTTTTGTCAAATAAATATTTAATGGTTTCAAAAATATGTGACTGGATGAGTGTACGATATTCAGGCGTTTGTAAAAGGTTAATGGTCATTATGCACCCTTAATGATATTTTGTATGGTATCTATATTTAGAATTTTAAATCCTATCATAGCATTCATTAAAGCTACTTGTGAGTAGTTTTGGATGTCTTCTTTTTTGATCTCTTTTGGTTGCAGAAATCCCTCATCGATCAGTTTAGCTCTCATGGTACCTTCAAGTAGTGGTTTTATAGGAGTCAGCCACTGTTTTCCATCAAAAAAAGCAATATTTGATATGGTAGTATCGGTCAGATAACCATTTTTTTCTATGATCACTTCATCCACATCTTTGTTGGATTCAAGCAAGGCATTTAAAGCATCTCTATCGGCATATTTTAAACTGTATTCAATGTCCGAGGAGACGATTTTCAATCTCTGTATCTCTTTTGGAGTGTAGGGTATATACTCTATAGAGTGTAAGACTTCTCCATAGAGGATACGGCAACGGTATAATCCTGTTTTAGGTGCATCTATAAGGGAGGATAGATCCAGTATATTGCTACTTTGAAAAAGTGCCTGACGGCTTTTGGTACATCGATGCTGATGGTAGCTGAGGTTATGTATTTCTCCATCTTCTATCTTGATCGTTTCAAGTAGAAGAGGTGCCGATGACTGTTCCTGTGACATTAACTGTCAAAGAGTTCCGTAGAGAGATAACGTTCGGCAGTATCGCAGAGTATCGTGACGATGGTTTTACCTTTGTTTTCCGGTCTGCTTGCTATGGTATAAGCAGCATGCAGGTTTGCTCCTGCCGAAATACCAATGAGTAAGCCTTCTTCTCTGGCAATTTTTTGTGCCATGGCAAAAGAGGCCTCATTGCTCACTGCAAGGACTTCATCGTAAATCTCTGTGTTGAGTATCTCAGGTATAAAGCCTGCACCAATCCCCTGGATCTTATGAGGTCCTGCTTTTCCGCCTTCCAGGACAGGAGAATCAGAAGGTTCAACTGCAATGATCTGAAGTGAAGGTATATTTTCTTTCAGTACTTCTCCTGTGCCGGTCAGCGTCCCACCTGTACCTACTGCAGCGACAAAGATATCGACATTACCTTCTGTGTCTTTCAGTATCTCAGGGGCTGTTGTTTTACGGTGAATGTCTGGGTTGTTTAGATTGTTAAATTGTTGGAGTACTTTTGCATTGTCCAGTTCTTTTTCTAATGCAGATGCTTTCGTGATAGCACCACCCATACCTTCCGATGCAGGAGTAAGAACGAGCTCTGCACCTAAGTGCATAAGAATTTTACGACGTTCTATACTCATGGATTCAGGCATCGTCAAAATAAGTTTAAGACCCTTTGCTGCACAAATAGCCGCAAGTCCTATACCTGTATTCCCACTTGTCGGTTCAATGATAGTAGTGTTTTGGTCAATGTCTCCTGACTTTAGCGCTTCATTGATCATGTTAAAAGCGATTCTGTCTTTCACCGAAGAGGTAGGATTCATAAACTCACATTTACCTAAGATAGTTGTGCCTGTCTCATCTGAAAGTGTATTGATTTTAACTAAAGGGGTATTTCCTATTAGTGCTTCAACATTATTTGCGATCATTTACTATCCTTATTAATTTGTCTTATGTTAGCAAGTTATTTTTGAGTAAGTGCTTTAAACTCATAATTTTCATCATCATAGTATTCAATGTTACCATTTTCAAACTTTTTTAATCGGTTATCCATTTCTGACTTCTCTAATACTGTAGGCTAACGTTTCATCTGCATACATAGGGACTACACCATTGTAATCTGAAGGTACGGTAAACTCTTTTTTCTCAAGTGTGACCGTTTTAGCTACAGGGGTGACACCGTAGATAGTTTGTGCATTACCTGAAATAAAGGCTTGAAGATTTTCAAGTGGGGCATTTTCATTTTCAAAAAGTTCAGCCAAGACCTGTAAGGCGATAGGTGCAGTAAAGACTCCTGCTGCACAGCCACACGACTCTTTTGCATGTTTTGGATGTGGAGCGGAGTCTGAACCAAACATCACTTTAGGGTGTGCTTCCAAAGCTACTTTAAGCAGGGCAGTTCTATCCTCTGGACGTTTTGCTATGGGTTTACAGAAGAGATGCGGTTTAAGCATCCCACCTGCTACATCATCAAGGGTGATGATAAGATGATGCAGGGTAATGGTCGCATGAAGATTTTCAAATTTATCTAATGCTTCGACACTTTCTTTGGTTGTAATATGCTCCATAATGATCTTGAGTTTAGGAAAGGCAGTGGCCAACCTTTCATAAATACTGACAAATTCTGCTTCTCTGTCCATGACGAACCCATTTGTCTCTCCATGTACACATAGCGGAATATTCAGCTCACTCATCGCTTCAAGTGCAGGACGCAACTCTTCCACATCAAAACCGCTTACTCCACCTTCAGAGTTCGTGGTGATACCCGCAGGGTAGAGTTTGATCGCCGTGATCTCATCTTTGACTGATTCTAAAAATGCCTTGTCATAAGAAGGTTTGAAAAAGAGTGTCATATAAGGTGTAAATTTTTCATCACCTATGGCAGCCATGATACGCTGTTTGTAGGCAACAACCTCTTCTTTAGAGCTCACCGGAGGCACAAGGTTAGGCATAATAATAGCACCTGAAAAAGTATGGGCACTTGTTTGAGCGATATTTTCTAACATCTCTCCATCTCTGAGGTGTAAGTGCATGTCAAGTGGTGCGGTTAATTGCATCAAAGTCCTTTAAAACATAATAGTTGGTATTGGTTGGATCAGTACTTTTGGGTACCAGCCAATAGGTTATATCTATTTTGCCACAAAATGCATTAAATTTGAGTATAGAGAGGTGCTTTGGAGGTCTGAAATCCACCAAAGGATAGTCAATACCGCCTTTAAAAAACTGATTACATCGTAATATACGTAAAGAAGTTGCTGCAAAAGCTTTATGCGGTGCGTTAAATTCAAATTCCCATTTGGCATACTCTGAACAGGTAGGATAATAGCGACAGGAAGCAGGCAGCATTTTTGAGATGTATTGATAGCCTTTAATAGGGGCCAAAAAGAAGTTTTTCATGGCTTATTATAGTTAAAAAGGAGCATAGAGTCAATTTTTTATTTTGTGATATAATCCCTGTTATGAATAACATACAACGCAAATTCTTAGTATCTGCAGATATTCAGCGTTGGCTTAAAAAACATAGGCCAAAAGTTCAGAAAACAGAACAATTCTATGCTGTTTCAAATACTGATGAGGTCTGTTACTACCACAAAAATTTTCCAGATACCTATACAAAAGTAACAGTAGATAAGCATGGGAATGAAAAAGTCACATCTGTCACTGAAGAGGTGTATGTTTTTCATCGTAAAAACCACTTGGGAAGAATAATTACAAGAACATCCTATTCGGTCATGATAGATGAGAGTACTTTTGTTGTTGAAAAGTACTTAAAAAAGCTTGAAGGTATCTATATGCTCATCGGACATTTTCAAGATGAAAAAGCAATTAGAGACTCCAAAACCATTCAAGAACTGCAACCTTTTGTGCTTAAAGAGATCGATCAGGATGACAAATATAATGATCATGCCCTTGCACTGTATGTAAAGCCTATGGAGTACAATCTACAAAAGTTTTTTGGAAAAATAGATGCTTTTGAATCACCCAATCTTTTTTTCTGGCAAGTACCACAACGTGTTTATGTACGCGATGGTGTCTCCCTGGTACTTTACCGAAACATTCGTCTGTTAAACTACTATAAGATGAATTTTCAGAAGAAACATTTCAGTGCTACACTGCATCGTTTACGTATTCTTTTGCGACGTACAGCTACTTTACTTGAGACTTTTTCAGTTCTGTTCAATCCAAAGGTACAGCGTTTTTGTACCGAGATGCTGCAACGTTACTATGAAGAGACGAAGGTATTGCGCTATCTTTATTTTTTAAATGAACTATGTGCCACACGTGAAGATGCCAAGTTAACACTCTATAGTGAGTTAAAAAGTCTTATCACACAAGAAGAGAAAGCAGTGATGCAAATGCTTCAGTCCCCATCTTTTATACAGGTGACAGATCTACTTACTAGAGAGATAGAACTGCAGGAAAAGCAAAAATATATCTCTTTGAAAAAAGAGGTGAAAAATGTCGTAAGAGAGCATTTAGGAAGATTTGAAGTACTTTTAGGCAAAACCAAAGAGGGATATGATGATGAAATGCTTGAAGAGCTTTATCTCTTAATGGACACACTTCAAACTTTAATAGAAGATTTTTTCCATATCATCGGAGAAAAAGAGTCACGCATTATCGTCGAGGAACTAAATATTCTGTTAAAGCCTCTACGTGAGTACAGAAACTGTAAAGAGCGTGCAGTTATACTGAACAACATTAAAGCACAGTCTGAAACCAAAACATTAGATATTGATCCTCTTTTATGCGAGCATGAAGAGAGTTTGAAAGATAAAATCGAGTATGCTTTGAAGTTATTGAGGGGCTCTACGTTTTATGTGTAATGACACTCAATATGTCATCGAGTGTCAAAATATACTTTACCTTATAAAACATGCCAATATAGAACATTTTATAACGTTTTCTATGGGAGGGT
>CALDBH010000010.1 GCA_937938065.1 uncultured Sulfurovum sp.
ACTGATTGTTCTATAGGAGTATCTATCTCCTCTAAATCTGGAATAGTTTAAATTGCCGTTCAATAGACATTGTGATATTTGATAGTTTGTTGTACCCTGACATAAACTATATCTTTCCTGGTAGTTTTTCAAGCCTTGATCAGGGGCTGCGGCGAATATAAATGTATGAATTAATATAAATACTATTTTTTTCATACTTATATAATATCTTAATTTTTCATAATAGTAAAATGGCCACAAAGTAAGCAAGCAACGTGCTCTAAGATGCATTTAGGGATTTTGGCTATAATAACTTCATTAAATTTAACTAGGATGCTTTATGCAACAATTTGACAGACAAAATTCAGCTTCATGTACTTCACACTCTTTTGCAATATTATTGATACCTTTTCTTTTTTTAGTAGGCTTGGTTCTTGCTTATCTTGGTATATTCCCTATCAATGTAGAAGCACATACTTTTGGGATCGTAGCATTTATTTTTGTCGTATTTGTGTTTTTTGTAAAGCATAACGCAAATTACGCGGTGTGTCATATGAAAGGTTCTTTTTTCAACATGGAAGAGGAACTTCAGGCGGCATTGCGTGAAAATGCATTGACGATCATGGGTAAGACAAAATCTACCTTACATGTTAAAGACTTTATTACTGAGTACTATCAGGATATTCGTAATGATAATTTTGCACGTGTAGCGCCTTCTGTCTTTCCTATGTTAGGTATTTTGGGTACATTTATTGCTATTGCCTTGTCAATGCCTGATTTTACAGTGAAAGATCTTAGTGCACTTGATCGTGAAATTTCTATACTTCTTTCGGGTATCGGTACTGCATTTTATGCATCTATCTACGGTATTATGCTTTCTCTTATCTGGACATACTTTGAAAAAAGAGGTATTGCAAAAGTAGATAAGCAGATTTTCGATATGGAAAAACTTTATGGTCAGCGTGTATGGAAAAGATCTGAACTTATCAAACATGAGCACATGCAGAGTGAGCTTAAAGATCAACAGATTGTTCAGACACTTAAAGAGACATTCAACATGGACTTTATTAAAGAGTTGAATGATCAGTATCTTAAAAATTTCACAACGATCATACATGACACAACAAACAGTTTTACAAAGCTGACTGTACATATGCAGGAAGCTTCTTCAGAGTTGCGTGATACACTTGAGAACATACATCACAGACAAGCAAGTGTTGATGCTGTCGCAGCGATGGAAAAAAATATTGAAGGCTTCAATGAAAATACTCAAAACCTTCAAAAATCTATGGAACGTTTTGATGGTTCTGTGGACCATACTTTTGAGAAGATAGATGAAGAACTGGGACAGGCTGTTGAAAAGCTTGGTACATTTGCACGTATCATCTCTGAGCAGAATGAAGAGATACTTGAAAATATGGCAACATTAAAACAGCAAGAAAAGTAAAATTATGTTTAGAAACGACAAGACGAACGCAGAAAGTAATTTCTGGATATCATATGCCGACTTGATGGCAGGATTACTTTTTGTTTTCATTTTACTTATTGGTGCGATCGTATCAAAGTCTGTTATTTTGAAGGCTGACTTGCATAACAAGGAAGAGAGCCTTTCAAACTTATCTGAGACACTTAAAGTAAAAGAGAATACTTTGAACGAGTTAAGTGACAGCTTGGCTAAAAGTCAAGCACTTGTGAGTGAAAAAGACAGGTATCTAAGTGAAGATGAAAAACTTTTAGCGGAAAAAGATAGATTACTTACACTTAAAAACGCACGTATTGCTGATGATAAAATTAAATTGACCGAAGCAGAAAAGCAACTTCAAATTAAAAATGCACGTATTGCAAAAGACCAACTCATGTTGGCTGAAAATGAAAGAATGTTCAAGCTTAAAATATCTGAGATTGAGAAGCTAAATAGGCTGTTACTGGAGGCAAATGCAAAACAGGATCTGCTTAGTAATAAAATAATTATCGTCCAAAATCTTCTTGATAAAAATAAAAATGAATTGGATAATACGACAAAAAGTTTAAAAGACTATGAAGGAAAAGTACTCATACTCTCTAATGAATTGATTGAAACGAAAGATACCGTAAAAATACAAGATGAAAAACTCTTAACACTTCTGAATGCAATTGATGAAAAGAAAACAAAGTATGATGAACTCGTAGCAAATCTTCAAGCACAAAAAGCGAAGATAAAATCTTTGACAGGTATCAAACTTCAAGTTGTGGCGGCACTCAAAGAAGCATTGGGTGACAATATCGATATAGATAAAAAGACCGGATCACTAAGGCTGGCTTCTAATATACTTTTTGGAAGTGGCGACGCAACACTTAAGCCTGAAGCAGAAGTAGAGCTCAAAAAAGCATTTGAAGTCTATATTGGTACATTGGTTACAAATCCAAAAATAAAACCACATCTCGATAAAATTATCATCGAAGGGCACACAGACAGTGTGGGTTCATACATTTATAACTTGAACCTCTCGCAGAAACGTGCACTTGCAGTTATGGAGTATTTACTTACGTTGGATTTCACTAAAGAGCATAACATTCAGCCACTTATGACGGCTTCTGGTAGAGCGTACCAGGATGCTATTATCGTAGATGGCGTAGAAGATAAAAATGCATCAAGACGTATAGAGATAAAATTCAGACTTAAAAATGAAGATGCAATGAATGAGATAGAAAAGGTTTTAGATGCAAACTGATTTTAAACCCGTGCATCTTCAGCAGGCAAATGCCAAGCTGGACAGGCATGTATTGTCATCAGAGCGATATGAAAAACACGATGATCTACATAAAGATGGAAGAATTAAAATATCTTTATGGAAAAAGTTTATAAGGGTATTTACAACCAATCCTTTTGTATTACCTGAAGAGTTCTATAAATAATCTAAAAATTTCATCCTTACATTATTCATCTCTAAATTTCATACAAATTTCACATAATCATTCTATAGTACGTTATACTATGGGTATTATGTTCATATTTTAAATGCCAAATAAAGGAAAACTAAAGTGCGATTAAATAGTTTATTAACACTGTGTGCCATAGTACTTACACTAAGTGGTTGCGGTGGAGGAGGAGGTGAATCAACAAGTACTGATTCTATATACGTTACGATTACTGATGACTATCAAGTTGAAAGTCTAGGTTCTGAAAGTACCATCAATGCTACGGTTTCTATGGAAGGTACAGTTAAAAGCCTCTATTTAGTACTTAGTAATAATGCCAATATACCTGGTAGTTCAACCATTACACATAATGCTAAAGTTGCAACAGTAGCACAAGCTAAATCTATTCTATCCACCAGTATTACAGAAAAACCAGTCATTCTACGTGATCCTCAATATGTACATGATTTTTCATCTCAAGTAGGTAGATTACTTTCTAAAGCAGAATCAAATCAACCTCAAGCTAAAACGTTAGCTATAGTTGAAAGAATGGAAGATAATGTGGGAGATACTAAAACATTTTATCTTGATGCTGATGGTACACAAATGACTGATGCTACAGCAATAATAGTTGTTCCAAACATTAAAACTGCATTGGGAGATAAAACACTTAACATTTGGGTGTCAGATGATAGCTATGGTTTAGGATGTGATAAAAGTAGGTGTGTGACAGAGGATATGGTAAGGGATTTGGCTAACACTTTTTTATTAGATGGACCTGATAATGATATTTACGATTGGGTTACAAATGTTTATGGTGAAGAGTGGGAAACAGATACTAATGGTTATAGTGATCTTATTTCTGCAAATGATGAAATCACCATCTTGCTTACAGATATCGATAAAGATAATAGTCCTGATGGTGGTGTTATAGGATATTTTTGGTCCAAAGACAACTTTGTTAGATCTTCTCTTGTAAATGGTTCAAATGAAAGAATAATGTTCTATGCTGATTCTGTGATGTTTGCTAATGGGGAAGATACATGGGACATAGATGACCCGTGGCCCAAAGAGATGGTGTCAACGCTTGCTCATGAATTTCAGCATATGATTAATTTTTATCAGAAACGTATTTTACTTGATACAGATACAGATACATGGATCAATGAAATGCTTTCTGAAAGTACAGAAGATATTATTGCTACTAAAATCCGACATATTGGACCAAGAGCTGTTGATTATCTCGATGGGAGTGCAGGATCAGCGGGTAATATTGAGGGAAGGTATCCACTTTTTAATGCCAATAATACCCTTTCTTTAACAGCATGGAATGGACAACTGGCAGACTATTCTAAAGTGAATTCATTTGGAGCCTATCTTCTTAGAAACTATGGAGGTGCAGAACTGCTTCATGATATTATGCATAATAGTTTTGAAGATGAACAGGCTGTGGTTGACGCTGTCAATAAATCACCTGACGGTGCAGGAAAAACATTTGCTAACTTACTTAGTGAATGGGGTGTTGCAGTTATGCTTTCAGACCATGAAAGTTTAGTTGATGTACCTTTTTACAATACGGGTGATTTTACCCTTAGTACATATAATAATAGTACATATGAGTTAGGATCGATAAACTTCTTCAATTATATTCCACTTCCAACAATCTATACAACATCAGGTACCGTAGAAGCTAAAGGAAATTACTATTATAAAATAGGTGATAATGTAACGGGTGATATTAGTATCACTCTAGAACTGAATGGTCAAACTGAAGCAACACTTATAGCCAAATAGAAGAAGGGTGTGAATGAAAAAAATAATCATAGGACTGAGTCTCATAGGACTCATAGGATGTACTCAGGACAATACTATGGAACTTGAGGGAAGGGTGGCTGTAAAAGGTTCTTCTCCTCATACGTATTTAAGTATTAAAGATAGTAAGAGTCATAAAAGTTATAAGATTCAAAATCAGGAAAAGTTTGATTTGATGAAAAAACAAAATCAAACGGTTAAAATAGAAGTAATACTCATCAAAGAAGCCATAGGTCCTGGATTCCCAGCCGTGATAGAAGTAGTAGAAGTCAAATAGACTTTTACTTACTCTCCTTCTTTCTCACAATATTTGCACCTAATGCAGAGAGTTTACCTTCTAGATCATCATATCCGCGGTCTAAGTGGTAGATACGTCTTACATTGGTTGTACCTTCTGCAACAAGCGCAGCTAGAACAAGTGCTGAAGAGGCTCTGAGGTCTGTTGCCATAACATCTGCTCCATAGAGCTCCTCAACGCCTTTTACCGCTGCTGTACTTCCTTTGAGCCAGATATCAGCACCTAATCGATTCAGTTCACTGACATGCATGAAACGGTTTTCAAAGAGACGCTCTTCTATAAGGCTTTCTCCTTTTGCCATGATGGCTAGTGCCATAAATTGTGCCTGCATATCCGTAGGGAAGCCTGGGTACTCTATGGTGATGAGATTTACTGGTTTGAGATCAGCCGTAGGGTGTATAGTAATACTATCCTCTTCTAGATCAAAAGTGCAACCCATATGTTCCAGTTTGTCTATGGATGATCTGATGTGCTGATGATTCACTTTATTGAGTGTGATAGTAGAGTTTGTAATGGCTCCGGCACATAAGTAGGTTCCTGCCTCGATACGGTCTGGTATGATCTCTACGGGTTTAAATGTAAGTGGTGTTCTGTCTGTACCTTCGATCGTGAGTTCATTGGTACCGATACCTTCTATCTTTACACCCGCATCACGTATCATTTCACAAAGCTGAACCACTTCTGGTTCTTTTGCTGCATTAAGAATGGTTGTGGTGCCTTTAGCCAAAGCTGCAGCCATAACAATGTTTTCTGTACCACCTACAGTAATCTTGTCGAAAATGATCTTCGCGCCTACAAGTCCATTGGGTGCTTCAGCGCGAACATATCCACCTTTTATCTCTATATGGGCACCCATCTCTTCAAGCGCTTGAAGGTGAAGGTCTATAGGACGCTGACCAATGGCACAACCACCAGGCAAACTCACTTCACATTCTCCAAATCTTGCAAGCAGGGGACCCAATACCAGAATAGATGCTCTCATTTGAGAAACTATTTCATAGACTGCTTTGGTAGAAGTGATAGTACCATTATTGATCTTTGCTACCGTTTTATCATGATCTACAGTTCCCCCAAGCATAGTAAGAAGTTTGAGAAGCGTCCGGATATCTACAACATTAGGTAGGTTTGTTAATGTAACTTCTTTGTCACTAAGTATGGTTGCTGCAATGATGGGGAGGGCTGCATTTTTAGCACCACTTATTGTGACATTTCCACTTAACTTTTTTCCACCAACTATCTCTAAATAATCCATCTATTTCATCCTCAAATATAATTATATGATTTTATCTAAAAGTCGATTAGATGTGCCCTAATATAAGTATTACTGGAATATATTATACTAAATAATATTAATAGTGATAGGGCTTTTCACATTAAAAAATAGAAAAATTCATATTATTCAGTATAGTTTAAAGTTACTATTATTAAAACTACTGTATTATATTTAATAATATGTACTCAAGAAGGGCCCTAGGCCCCATTTTAAGGGAAAAGAATGTCGAGTAGTTTAGATAAATTAAAGGCACTTACGAGTCGTCTGGAAGATAAAATAGAAGAGAAAGAAAAGATTTCTTCTGTTATATCGACAGAGGTCAAGGAAGTCAAAAAAAGTGAAAAGAAACCATTAGCAAAAGCTGTTAAAAAAGTAGATGTAAACTGTGATAATGTTCGTGAAGAGAATATTGCACGTGTTAAAGAACTCTATGAAAAACTCAAAATTTTTGAGAAGTCTCCAGACTTTGATAAAGTCTTTATATACAAAGCGATGAACCTGTCCGGTATCGGTTTGAAAGAAGAAGATTTTGGTGAAGTGCGTGAGGGAAAGTATATTCAAGTCATTGCCATAACTTATGAGCCAGATAAGAATGGGAAGAAGAAAGCTAAAAATATCTCTTTAGGATATTTTGGTAAAGCTGAGACTTTAGATAATACACTTAAAAATGAGATCATTGAATTTGTTTTACGATGGCGTTATGAAAAAGCCTTTCAGAATGTGGAGCACTATAAAGATCTCATTTCACGTGTTGAAACACCATTAGATACACTTTTCTAAAATTTAGGGAATTTTAATTTCCCTAACGCTTCACTAATCAAAAATCTGTTACAATAAAATTCTAATTTTACTACTTAGGATAGTTATGCACCTCGATCTTACACCAGAAGCACTTTTAACACAACTTGGTTATACAAAAAGTGAACATACACTGAAACAAATCAATGATATTATCGCAAATACAAAGAAATTTGAGAAGTTTTCACCGCATATTCCTTCATTTAATGATGCATTGGCTGTAGAAAAAGGGTTTATAGCTATGTCAAATTCTGAAGATCATCTCAAAATCAAATGTGAAGAGGACAGTAGTGCAGATAACCTTTCTGCTTTTACTGCATTAGTGAAACATTGGGCAGATAAATATAAACTCGAACTCAAACAGGTAGCAAATAAAAATACTTACTACATTATCGGTCAAAAATAATTGCCTTTAACCTCTCTCAATGACGAGCAGCTTAGTGCTGCTACGGCACCTTTAGGACATAATCTTATCATCGCCAGTGCGGGTACAGGCAAAACCTCTACCATTGTAGGGCGTATTGCACACCTTTTACATAATGGTACAGAACCTTCAAAAATATTACTCTTAACCTTCACAAATAAAGCAGCAGGAGAGATGATAGCCCGTCTTGAACGCTATTTTCCTAAGAAGATAGTATCTAAGATAGAATCTGGAACCTTCCA
>CALDBH010000011.1 GCA_937938065.1 uncultured Sulfurovum sp.
GTAACATGGATGAAAACCATGGATCCTAACCGCTAGACGATGGGGCCATCTGTAACTTGTGGATGGGATTATATAGATAGGGTGCTTAAAAATCTCTTAAATAGTGTATAATTTAGCTAAAAAAAGAGAAAAATAAATGAATTTTAAAAGAACAGTTTCGCTTTTGATAATGGGTTTTCTTTTGAGTGCTTGTACCCCTAAAGAGTATGTCAAACAAAACTCTGCATTCATCATGTTTAAAACTCCTACCTTCAAATATGCAGACATGGGGTTTATCTACGAGAATGAAGAAGAGATAAAAATAGAGATCTATGGCAGTGGACAGGCATTGATGTCTTTAGAGATATCTGAGACTTCTGTCTGCATGAGTTTGTTGGAATGTATGGGGAAAAGTGCTTTCAACAAACAAGTCTTAAGTGGTATGTATCCAGAGGATATATTGGAAAATATATTTAGAGGAAAACCTTTGTTTAATGGTATGGGATTAGAAAAGAAGGGTACCGGGTTTACACAAAAGATAGTAAAAAAAGATAAATATAACATCGATTATAGTGTTTTAAAGAATGAAGTTATTTTCCGTGATACAATCAATACAATAGATATAAAAGTTAAAAAACAATACTAAGGTTAGAAGATGGCAAAATTTGTAGGAGCACATGTAAGTGCCAGTGGAGGTGTAGATAATGCACCATTGAATGCTATGGCTATAGGAGCAAAAGCATTTGCACTTTTTACGAAAAATCAAAGACAGTGGGTAGCAAAAGCTTTAGAAACGAAAACGATAGATGCGTTTCAAAAAAATCTTGAAGCTTCAGGTATTTTGCCTAAACACATTTTACCTCACGACTCTTACCTAATCAATCTTGGACATCCTGAAGTAGAAAAACTTGAAAAATCACGAGATGCGTTTATAGATGAATTGGAGCGTTGCCGTATCTTAGGCCTTGACAGACTTAATTTTCACCCAGGATCTCACTTGACAAAGATCTCTAAAAAAGATCCAGAGTATATGGATAAGCTTATGCAGGCCGAATTGGGATGTTTGGATGTTATAGGAGAGTCACTTAATAGAGCCATTGAAGCTACCCTAGATTCAAATGTAAAACTTGTCATTGAAAATACAGCAGGGCAAGGGAGCAACCTTGGGTATAAATTTGAACATTTGGCACATATTATAGATAAGGTAGAAGATAAAAGTAGAGTAGGCGTGTGCATCGATACTTGTCACATGTTTACAGCAGGGTATGATATCCGTACCAGGGAAACTTATGATGAAACATGGAACAGTTTTGATAAAGTAGTAGGAAGAGAGTACTTGATGGGAATGCACATTAATGATTCTAAGCCACCTTTAGGCTCTCGTGTGGATAGACATCACTCATTAGGTCAGGGAGAGATCGGATGGGATGCCTTTAAATTCATTATGAATGACTCGCGTATGGATGACATACCACTTATTTTGGAAACAATTGATGAGTCAATTTGGGCAGAGGAGATTACGGCACTATATGCTTTGATCGAAGATTAAATTTGAAATAGGGAGAAGAATGATGGGGAGAATGATAAAAGGTTTAGCACTGAGTGTAGTAGCAAGTTCAGTGGTTATGGCAGGGGGATGGAAAATCCCGGAGCAATCACTTAATTCAATGGCACTTGGTGCTGCATATGTAGCACATACTACAGGGGCAGATACCAATTATCATAACCCTGCAAATATGGCTTTTATGGATGCAGATAGGAGTTATGTGGAAGGTGGTCTAACACTGGCACACTTGCCTTCGAATGTCTATACATTGGTAGATCCATATTCGGGAGAATCTGAAGTAGAAAATCATCCTATTCCATTTTTGCATTATGTTGCACCGGCAATGGGTGATTTTAGATGGGGTGTGAGTATGGTCGCGCCAGGTGGATTGACTAAAAGATGGAAAGAGCAGCCTCAAAAATCTTTTGCTGAAGAGTTTACGCTTAAGATCATAGAACTGAACCCAAGTATGTCATATAAGATATCAGAAGAGTTTAGTGTCGGTGGTGGATTAAGACTTATTTACAGTGAAGGTGTAGTAAGGAGTTCTGGCACAGTATCCAGAGATATGGAGGGGGATACGATTGAATTCGGATATAACCTGGCTATGACTTATAAGCCAACTTCAGATATCAATCTGGCAGCAACATATCGATCAAATATTGATTTAAAAGAAGAAGGTACTGCGAAACTTTATGCTGGACCTACTTTAGCTTATGATGGTAAAGCCAGTGTAGAAATACCGTTACCTGCAGCACTGAATCTAGCGATCTCTAAAACATGGCAAGAGACATTTACATTAGAGTTTAATTATGAGAGAACTTTTTGGTCACAATATGAAACTTTGGACTTTGAATATGGTGGAGTAGATCTTGGAGGGTTGACACCTTACTTTGATACTCCTCAAGATAGAAACTGGAAAGACACCAATACTTTCAGATTGGGGGCAACGATCCAAATGAATAAACTTACAACTATGATGGCTTTTGCCATCGACGAAACACCTGCGCCTGTAGAAACAATAGGGTTTGAACTTCCAGACAGTGATGCGAAGATCTTCTCTATGGGGTTCCGTTACCAGCAGACAGACAACCTTTCTTGGGGTGCTGCTTTCTTGTATGACAGTAAAGAGAGTATTTCTGTCCCTGCGGGAGTGAATGAGAATCCGGTTCTTGTAAATGGTGGTGGATTTTCAGAGGGTGGAGCATTCTTAACCACTATAGGCGTAGCGTACGAGTACTAAGATGGATTACAAGTTTAATAACTTTTATGAACTCATCACCTTTCAGGCAAAAAAGCGTAAGAAAAAAGTTGCGCTTTTTGTTGATGATGAGAAGATCACGTATGGTGATATATTAGTAGAGGTAGATAAACTTGCTGCTTTTCTTGCTGACAAAGGCGTAAAAAAAGGTGACAAGGTCGCACTTTTTTTACGTAACTCTCCGGAATTTATCTATACGATCTTTGCTGCCTCAAAGTTAGGGGCCATTGTTGTACCTATCAATACCTTTTTGAAAGAAGATGAACTGACGTATATTTTAGAAGACAGTGGTTCTTCGGTGCTTATGGCTTCCGCTATTCATGACAAGGTTGTCAACAGCAGTAAAGCAAGTAACCTGTGCAGGTTTATTGTATGGGAAGGCGAGAACAGTGCTCAGGGGGAACAGCATTACGCTTTTGATGAAGCGTTAAAGACGGAATTATCTGTAGCACATACCCCTACAGCATTGGAAGACACTGCAGTCCTCATTTATACTTCAGGAACGACAGGCAAACCTAAAGGAGCAATGTTAAGCCATAAAAATATCTTTTCAAATGCACGTTCCGGAGAGAAAACCATTAAGGTAAAACCTAAAGACAGAGGGATCGTTTTTTTACCAATGTTCCACTCTTTTACTTTTACTATAGCTATCATGCTTCCTATGTATGTAGGAATGAGCATCGTTATCATCAAATCGATTCAACCTTTTTCCAATATCTTTAAACAAACATTACTCAAGCGTGTAACCCTTTTCTTTGGTATTCCCGATGTCTATAATGCTTTAGCTAAAGCAAAACTTCCATGGTATTTTATGTGGTTTAACAATTTACGTGCATTTATATCAGGTGCGGCAGCATTACAGCCTAAAACACTTGATGCAATGGCAAAGAAGTTTAAACGGGCAACTTTACTCGAAGGGTATGGACTGAGTGAAGCAAGCCCTGCTGTGAGTATGAATACCTTTAAAAAACAAAAGGCGGGTTCTGTAGGTACAGCATTGTATGGTTATGAAATAAAGATCGTAGATGAAGATATGAATGAGGTACATCGTGGTGCTATAGGAGATATTATCGTCAAGGGTGATAATGTGATGCAAGGGTATCTGAATCGTCCTACAGCAACAGATGAGACCATTATCAACGGTTGGTTGCTTACGGGTGATGTAGGATATATGGATGATGAAGGGTTTTTGTTCATTGTAGACAGAAAAAAAGATCTTATCATTTCAAAAGGTATCAATATTTATCCTCGTGAGACAGAAGAAGTCATAGATGTATTTGATGGTGTAGGTGCATCTGCTGTTATCGGCATTAATGATGAGAAGAGTGGAGAAGTGCCTGTTGTCTATATAGAACTTGAAGAGGGTGCAGAGGCACTTGATGAACCAGGTTTAAAAAAACATATGAGAGATCATCTGGCAAACTATAAGATACCAAAACAAATTCATGTTATTAAAGCACTCCCTAAAAATGCTACAGGGAAAGTACTTAAACGTGTACTAAAAGAGAGTCTTAGGGAAGGAGAATAGCAAGATGAAAGCTATCCTCAATGCAAAAATACTTTTAAATGATAAGATCATTGAAGACAAAGTACTTCTATTTGACCATAAGATTGTCAATATCGTAGAGGAGATAGATCTTACAGATATTGAAACCATTGATGCCAATGGTGCTTATGTCAGTGCAGGGTTTATAGATCTGCATATACATGGCAGTGGTGGTGCAGATGTGATGGATGCCACACCTGTTGCATTGGAAACGATCTCTTCAACCCTTCTTCAAACAGGGACCACTTCTTTTTTGGCTACGACCATGACGATGTCAAATAAAGATATTGACAAGGCTTTACAAAACATTCAACTACATACTGCAAAGGTTAGTGGAGCACAGGTACTAGGCATTCATCTTGAAGGACCTTTTATCAATGTATCCAAACATGGTGCACAAGATAAAGAATATGTTCAAGCACCAAATATGGCATTGATAGAAAACTATATGCAAGAAGTAAAAATGATCACACTGGCACCTGAAATAGAGGGTGCAGAAGATTTTGTAAAGCTATTGACAAAAGAGTATCAGCATGTCATTTTAAGTATCGGGCATTCTGATGCAAGTTATGAAGAGAGTAAAAAGAGTTTTGCCTGGGGCATTTCTCATGTAACACATCTGTTTAATGCCATGAACCCTTATCATCATAGAAAACCGGGTATTGTGGGTGCAGTGTTTGATTCTAATGTGACCTGTGACATCATTGCTGATCTAGTGCATACACACCCGACTACACTTGAACTGGTACAGAAAGTCAAAAAAGAGAAGCTGATACTCATCACAGATGCTATGCGGGCAGGATGTATGAAATGTGGTACGTATGATCTAGGTGGTAGGAGCGTTGAGGTAGATGAAGGCAAGGCAGTCTTGGAAGATGGAACGCTTGCAGGTTCTGTACTGAAGATGAATGATGCATTGTCAAATATGCGAACACATACTTCGATGAGTCTCGTTGAAATTATTAACAGTGTAACAAAAATACCAGCAAGTAAACTGGGCATCCCTAAAGGTGAACTACGAAAAGGCTATGATGCAGATATAGTCATCTTTGATGAAAATTTTAGTATCATATCAACTATAGTTAGCGGTGAAGTAAAGTATAAAAGGTAAATAGATGTTTGGATTTTTAAAACGTAAAATAAGAGAGATAAAGTCACCTGTAGATGGACAAGTTGTAGCACTTGAGAGTGTGGATGATGATGTGTTTTCACAAAAACTTGTAGGGGATGGTGTAGCGATTATACCTATGTCAGATACTTTTACAGCACCTATAGACGGGACGATCACAAAAATATTTTCTACAAACCATGCGTATAGTATTAAAAGTACAAAAGATTTAGAGGTAATGGTACACATAGGTTTAGAGACTGTAGCACTTGAGGGAAAAGGTTTTGAACGTCTTGCCAATGAAGGTGATGAAGTCAAAGCCGGAGACCCGGTCATTCGCGTTGATCTAGCGTATATCCGTGAACATGCAAAAGACATCGTTACCCCTATCATCATCTCTGATGAAAGCGATGTGAAAAGTATTGACAAAAGATTAAATATCGTAAAAAGCCAAGATATGATTATGGAGGTCAGCTAATGCCGCAAAGTGACAATATATATTATTATGTAGTCTATGGGTTAATTTTAGTCGCATTTTTTATTGTGCTCAAAACCCCTAAAAAAAAGAAATAACTTAATATAATATTTTCTTAATATTACTGTTGTATACTGTAATATGATGAAGATACTATTACTTGAAGATGACCAGATTTTATGTGATAGCCTAAGAGAGTTCCTGGAACTTGAGGGGTATCAGGTAGATGTGGCACATCGTGGACCAGAAGTATTTGACCTAACGTTCGAACAGAAATATGATCTGTACATTTTGGATGTGAATGTACCTGAGGTCAGTGGTTTTGACGTACTCTCTTCACTGAAAGATGCAGGAGATGAAACGCCCGCTATCTACATTACAGCCCTTACAGACATCAATTCTATTTCAAAAGGCTTTGCTATAGGAGCAGAAGACTATATCAAAAAACCTTTTGACCCCGAAGAACTGCTGATTCGTATTAAACGAAAATACCAAAAAGAGGATGTTTCACTTTATCTTAATGACATTGTTTACAATCCGGTGACAAGAGTTTTGAAAAAAGATGGACAGACGATAGGGTTGGGGGATGTACAAAAAAATATTTTCCATACGCTCATGACAGAACAAAATAAAATTGTAGAGAGTTATACACTAATGGACTTTTTAGAACAACCTACAGCGAATGCTTTACGTGTAAATCTTGCAAAATTAAAGAACAAATTAGGCATAGAGATTAAGAATATACGTGGTCAGGGGTATATGATTGAGAAAATATGAACGAGAATCATTTCGCAAAAGTTTTTTGATATTTTTGATACTTTTAGAGGTATTACTGGCGATTAATTTTTGGAATGAATATCGAGTTAAAAAAGTAGAGATAGAAGATAAAATCCACATAGAGATGAAACTATGTGCATTTACCTTGCAATGTGAAGGTCTTACAACAGACTTTATAGATAAGGATGAAGATAAGGAAGAGAATATACTCTATCATGATGGTGATTTCTATAGCTATTTCAAGGTGCCAACATCAGATAAGTATTTGATGAAAGTTGTCTATTCAAAAGAAAATCACATACTCAGAGTGGAAAGGTTAGCACATAAACTTTTTAGAGAGTTTTGGTTCTACTCAATCTTTGCTGTGTTGATCTCTCTACTTTTCTCTATCTATTCACTGATGCCGCTGCAAAGAGCACTTCGCCTTAACGAAGAGTTTGTGAAAGATATTCTTCATGATTTCAATACACCTATCAGTTCTATGCTTATCAATTTAAAACTTTTTAAAAGAGAGATAGGGGATAACCAAAAAATACAAAGACTTGAAAACAATATCCAAAGTATACTCTCTTTACAGGATAATCTACGCATTTTTCTTAAAGGGGTTCCAGCACAGTCAGAAAGCTTTTCTTTGAAGGAGTTGGTACAAAACCGTGTAGACTATTTTGCGGTACTGTACCCTGATGTCAAATATAAGATTGCTATAGATAAGACGATGTTAAAGACAAACAAAGATGCATTTACACGTATTTTGGACAACCTTTTAAGTAATGCAGGTAAATACAATATTGCAAATGGTGATGTGGATATTGTATTAAAGGGGGGTATTTTAACGATACATGATACGGGTAAGGGGATTAAAAATCCTTCAAAAGTGTTTGATAGATATTATAAAGAACAAGATAGAGGTATAGGTATAGGATTGCATATTGTGAAAAAACTTTGTGATGAATTGACGATACCTATCAATATAGAAAGCAAGAAGGATGCAGGAACAAAGATCGGATTAAACCTTTCCAACATCATTTCTTTTAAATAGTTGGTGATAAACTTATGGGTTCTCTTGAGTATCTTTCATAAGCGACATGATACGCTTTTTGTATGCTGG
>CALDBH010000012.1 GCA_937938065.1 uncultured Sulfurovum sp.
ATATTGACAGCGAAGAATGTAGAGGGTAAACTTTACATCGTAGTTGACAAGGATCCTGCCCAAGAAACAACCTCTAGTGAAAAAGAGACAACTGCACCTGTAAAAAGGGCTACAGCAACCAAAACTTCTATACCTGCAACAGACAACAAAGACTATAAAGCATTGTTGAAGGCCAAAGATGAGACTATCTCGGTACTCAAAGGCACGGTTAAAGACCTTAAAAAATCCAATAAACAGATCTCTTCAACACTTAAAGGAGAGATAGACTTACTCAAAGAGGCATTTCATGAGATGCGTACACTCTATGTCCATCAATTAGAGCAAAAAAAACCTCAAGAGGCAATAGAAGTGATCTCGGAAGAAGAGAGTGTGGATGTTGAAGAAGACCGTTGGATAGGACTTAAAAAGTTCTTCAAACAGCATAAGATCACAAAAGAAAAAGACCAGGCTAAAATCACAAAACGTTTGAAAAAAGCGTATAGATCTGGTGATGAACGCATTATGGGAGTGGAAGATAAACTTAAGTTCAATGCAAACAAAAGCTATAAGGATATCTTGAAATAATGCAACTTCTTAAAGAATTTTCAAAAGAGTATAGTCTCTTCGCCGCTATAATCGCTTATTTTGTGATCAGCCATTTTGAGCATACTTTAGTACAGACAACCTTAGGAAACTTCATAGGTTTTGCTGTTTTGTTTGCAGTCATCATGTATGCAGCGATGTCTGTGGCACACCATGCAGAGATGTTGGCAGAAAAATTTGGAGAGCCTTACGGGACATTGATCTTAACCATCTCTGCCGTGGTGGTTGAGATAGTCATCATCGCTATTATGATGGTACATGAGCATAATCCGGTGTTGGCACGTGATACCATCTATGCAGCCATTATGCTTGATATCAATGCCTTGCTGGGATTGGCGGCGATCATAGGGGGGATCAAGTACGGTGAACAGCCTTACAATGTGGATTCTTCAAACTCTTATCTCTCCATGCTTCTTGTTGCCATAGGTATCGCTATGGTGGTACCGCATTTTATGGATGCTGCTCATATCGATAACTTTATGATGTTTAATGTGGGGATGTTTGTCTTGCTCTATATTACATTTACACGTATACAGGTAGCGTCGCATAAATACTTTTTTGAGTATGAACCTAAAGAAGCCGAAGCATGTGAAGCAGAGGGTAACTGCGAACATCATCACAATATCAACGGATGGTACCACAGTGTGAATCTTGTTGTAGCGATCGTCACAATCGGGATACTTTCTGAAATTCTGGCTATATTTATGGGCAACACGATGAAAACATACGGATTGCCTCTTTCTATAGCTGCGGTAGGTGTAGCCGTTATTTCTGCTGCACCAGAGCTTATTACTGCTGTACGTGCGGCGCTGGATAATCGTATGCAAACTGTTGTCAATATCGCTCTGGGAGCTTCTTTGGCAACCATACTTTTAACTGTCCCCGCTGTGATCATCGTGACTCGTTACATGGGTATGGATCTTAACCTTGCGATTACCCCGGTACAAGGGGTAATGTTAGGGTTGACCCTGCTTGTCAGTATCGTAAACTTCAACGACGGTGAAACCAATATGCTGGAAGGTTTCTTACATGTGATCTTGTTTGTGGTGTTTGTTTACCTGTTATTTATTTAAAGCTATACAAATAGTCCTACTAATTTGCTCACGACTTCGTCATCTGTGAATATCTTGACAGAACGAATGTCGTAGCGGGCAAAGTGTTCATATAGTTTCTCATCATTCTCTTTGAGTTTTGCAAGATACTTTTCTATACTTCTTTGACCAAAATAGGTATCTATCTTTTTAGAGTCTTGCGGGTGAGAGAGTGTGACTTCTCCAAGTTTTTTAGGCACTTCTTCTGCCCTGTCCCGGAGTATTATCGCAATGACTTCGTGTTTTTGTGACAGCAGGGACAAGTCGACTTCTTCTAAAAAATCACTCAGAATAAACAGAAGAGAAGGTTTATGAAGCCTCTTAAAAAGATCTTGTATCGCCGTATTCTGATTCAGTGTACTGTTCAGCAGAGATGCATCATGGAGTGTTTGCGAGAACTGTTCTATGTGATAGAGCTGTTTGGTTGGTGGTGTCGCATGGGTTTGCTCTTGGGTATATCGTATCCCTGTAAAGAGATCATTGTTTTGTTGCGCGGCATAGCCTAAGATCGTGGCTACTTCGGTCAGCTTCTCTTGTTTGGCATTTCCTGAGCCAAAATAGAGGCTTGCATCCATGAGGGCAGCTACTACGACAGAGAGTTCACGATTGGCATGTAACTCTTTGATGTAGGGATGACCCAACTTTGCTGAGATGGTCCAGTTTATCTTACGGATGTCATCACCCATCTGGTATTCTCGCAATTCTGAAAAGTCATACCCCTCTCCGTGGAGCTTTGAGAGATTGTGCCCACTAAGTAGCGTGTAAACCTGGTGTCGGGCTTTGAGTTGCAGTGCTTTGAGGGCTGTATTCATTAGGGTATCGGCAAAGTCTCAATGATAGAAGAGATGATCTCATCTGTATGTATCCCTTTGGCTCTGGCCTCATAAGAAAGGACGATACGGTGACGCAGTACATTGTGGATCACATATCCGATATCTGCAGGACTCACAAAATCATTGCCCCGTAAAAAGGCTTTGGCTTTGGCTGCCTTGTAGAGGTCTATAGATGCTCTTGGACTTGCTCCGAACATAATGTTCTCAGCAATGTCATCCAGTCCAAACCTGGCAGGTTCTCTTGTGGCAGAGATGATCTGCACCATGTAACGTTCCAGTTCTTTATCGACATGTATCTTGCATATTTCTGCCTGAAGTGCATGTAGATCTTCTATGCTCAGTACCGCTTGCACTTCACCGAAACTTTTACTTGCAGCTTTACGCATGATGTCGAGTTCTTCTTCTTCAGAGTTGTGTTGTACGACAATTTTCATCATAAACCTATCCAACTGAGCTTCTGGGAGTGCGTAGACTCCTTCTTGTTCTATGGGGTTTTGTGTTGCCATAACAAGAAATGGGCTCTCAAGTTTAAAGGTCTCTTCGGCAATGGTAACCTGTCTCTCCTGCATCACTTCAAGCAGGGCAGATTGTACTTTAGCAGGGGCACGGTTGATTTCGTCTGCGAGGAGCAGGTTCGTAAAAAGAGGACCTTTTTTGATGCTGAAACTATGGTTCTGCGGATTGTAGATCTGTGCACCAATAATATCTGAAGGCAAGAGATCAGGGGTGAACTGTATACGTTTAGAGTCTAATCCTATAGCACGTGATAGGGCATTGATAGTGGTGGTCTTTGCAAGTCCGGGTACACCTTCTACAAGGATGTGTCCATCACAAAGCAGCCCTATGAGCAAACCTTCTATCATGGCTTCCTGGCCTATGACGGCTTTGCTTAGTTCGTTTTTGAGTGTGTTTATCTGTTCATTCATATCTGCTCCTCTGCCTCTTGTTTAACTTTGTTCAAATTGATTTTACCATTTCCATATAAAGAAGCTTCCAGTTTCTCTATGCTTGAAGTAAAATGTCTGCTGTCTGCTGCAATAAGAACTTGTAGTAAAGCTTTTTCATCTTTACAGTTCTGTATCTTTTGGATCAAGGGATGGCTCTCTTTCTGGCTCTGTCTCTTTTTCCATTTCCAGCTAAGTGCAGTGAGATATCCTGCAGCAAATACTACGATGTAGCCCAACAGTGTGCTGAGCCAAGACCAGTCTTCCTTCAAAACATCCGGTGAGTCTACTTTGTCAACCAAACTATGTGCAGCTACTTCCTGAATGTCAAAATGTTGTGAAGGCACTTCAAGTATGTAGCTTTTTTCTCTTTGAGGGTCAAATGCTTTAAGAACGATAGGAGAGAGTGTAAAGCTTTGACTATGTGAAAGTGCCATCGGATAGGTTACAGTGCTTTGTGTACCTTTGGGTGTAGTGATTGACTTGACAATAGGTTTTTCTGTAAAGCGTGTAAAGTTACCATCTTTAGGAAGTAAAGAATCCAATAGTGGAGGGTACCCCCTCCCTTTGATACTTACTTGTAAAGGCAAAGGCTCATAGGCTTTTGCTTGATGTTTCTTAATGCTGTGTGTGAGGCTGAAATCACCTACAAGTGCTGTCCCTTCAGGCAGTGGGTTAACCTGAAGTTTCAAAGGAGGTAAATTGATCTGCGTGTCTGTCGTGACCAATGTTTTTACATTATCTCTATCACCTGAAAAACTATACGCGATACTCTCATCTGTCGTAATTTTTTTAAGAAGATTGAACGTGATATTGATGTCACCAGACCTTAGAGGGTATATAATATAGACATAATGGACTTTGGCATTGTGATAGCTGTCTGTTTCTTGGATGTCAAGTCTTTGAAACGTGTAATCTTCACTCTTGTTGATATTAAAGTTAAAGAGCATAACAACATCACGGTTGGTTTGATTAAGATCGAGTGTAAGGATTACAGCTTCTTTTACATAGGGATCTTGTTTGTCTACATTGAAAGTATGGGTAAAGTCTTCAGCTTGTAGTATGCTAAAGCTCAAAAACAAAAATATGACAGGCAAAAAGGTGTTACCAAGGTTGTTTTTCACGTATATATCCTTTATTGATGAGCTCATAGACTTTAGAGCCTAGTGGGTGTTGTTCTTGACTATCATCACTTATAAGTTTGCTCTTTTCCTGTTCTTTTTGTGTCTGGCTCTCTCCTCCACCGCCACTTCCCGAACTCGGTTCATCTTCGCTTTTTGACTCTTCACTCTCTTCTTGCGACTCACTTTTACTGGAAGAGGAGTCTTGTGACTTAGGATGGGCGATACCCAGATCTGCACTCTTTTGATCACTCAGCAGAGCAACCAGATGCAGGTTATGTTTGGCATCTGTATCTTCACCCAATTGTAATACTTTAGTATAGTAAACTTTGGCTTTATCATACGATTCGAGCATGGCATAGGCATTGCCGATGTTGTAGTAGAGCTGTTGCTTGATCTCTGGTGAGGTAGAACGAATAGATTTGTAGGTTTGGATCGCTTTTTTAAAGGCGCGTTGTTTGTAGTAAGTGTTCGCCAGTACCATTTGGCTTTGTAAAGAACGTATTTTTATCTGTTTCAACTGTCTTTTTGTCTCATTAAAATCAGACCCATTGTAACTTTTATAAGCACGATTTAAATGGTAATTGTCAAGAATAGAGGCTTCGGCCTGCACCCCTAAAAGTGTAAAAAGTATAAGCAGGTATTTGACAGCACGTGTATGGACCATAAAGAACAACAAGAGAGCCAAGCTCAGAGGTATTTGATAAAGCTCCAGGTAATGCCGTTGCATCTTCTCTACGCTTTGTGCTTTGTTGGCATTGCTTTGCAGGGCATCATTGAGGTTGCCTGCTGTTGCTTGAGGTGTATTTGATGCAGTAAAGTAAGCACCTGAGACTGATGATGCCAGTGATTCTAAAAGAGGGTTGACACGAGAGATGACAAGGTTGTCTTCTTTGTCTTTAAGCAGGCTTCCATCTTTGTTTTGAATGGTCGTTCCCTGTGTGGTTCCCAGTGCTAAGATAGTTAAAGCGATATCGGAATTTTGTACAAGGGTTGTGAGTTTTTCGAGCTTCTCCTCTTCGCCTCCGTCTGTCATCAGTACAAGGTTTTTATGTCCCATCTTCATAGAAGCGAGTTTTTTAAACAGTTTTTCCAGAGAAGTCCCTTTTGTGAGGATGAACTCCGGATTGAGATTTTCAAGTGCAACATTGATGAGTGCATGATCTGTGGTAGGAGGAGAGAGCAGCAGAGGGTTTGTTGTAAAGGCAATGAGCATAATGTTGTCACCAGGATTTGCCTGAAGCAATGCAGAGATGGTCTCTTTGGCAAAGTCATAACGGGTAGGGCTTATGTCCGTGGCTTTCATAGAGTATGAAACATCCAGTGCAATGATAATGTCTTTTGCTTCTATACTTGCTTCTTGTAAAGCCTCTTCCTGTACAGGACGGGCGAGTGTCACTACAATAAGCATAAGAATGATGAGATGTACCACGTGCATCAGTTTACGTGAACTGCTCCATAAAAGTAAGGCCAAAGGGAGCAGCAGCCATAAAAAGCTTGGGTAGAGAAGTGTCATCTTTCACCCCTTTTTGACCAGAGTACCCAGAGTAAAAGCAATATAAACACCAAGGCTAAAGGGTAAAGGATAAGCATCCTTTGGTTGAGATAGTTTTCGCTTCTTATCACGCTGGGTTCCAGAGTATTGATCTCTTCATATATTTTTGAAAGAGCTTCTGCTGAAGCAGCAGCATAATTTTTGGCGCCACTCTCTTTCGCAATAGTCTCAAGCAGTGACACATCATAATCAGACTTCTTTCCTATCCCTATGGTATAGATCTTGATGCCTAACTCTTTGGCCTTTTTGACAGCCTCTTTGGGTGAATGTTGTCCTGCATTATGGTAACCGTCTGTGAGCAGGATGATGGCTTTGTTCTTGGCTTCACCATAAGAGAGGGTACGGATGGACTGCATGATGGCATCTCCTAAAGCCGTGCTTTCTCCTGCAAGTCCGACATTGGTCATTTCAAGCAGATAAGAGAGTGACTCGAGGTCATAGGTGAGAGGTGAAGCAGTGTAGGCAAAGGTACCAAAAACGACAACCCCCATGTTGTCATCAAAACGTTTGGCAATGAAGTCTTTGGAGAGTTCGGTGGTTATATCATATTTGGTTTTCATGCGATCTTTGATATGAAACCCGCTCTGTGCCATAGAGCCACTCGCATCGATAGCAAGAATGAGGTCTCGTCCTTTTTTATGTTGATCAGAACTCGCATCATAGACAAAAGGTTTTGCAAGGGCAAAGACCATCAGTGTAAACAGTCCCATTTTCAGCCAAGGTTCCCAACTTAAAAGAGGACTCTGCCTTGTGATCCACGACAACTTAGGAAAATAGTAGGGTTTACTATACTGTTTACACCAGAGAAAACACGGTAACAGCAAAAGTAGAACCAATAGGTATGGCGAACCAAATGTGAAATGCATGTAGACATTCTAGCACTTCTATGGTTATTTTAGTATAATAAACCATGAATAAATTACTCAAGATCACACGTTCGACACTATTATTCCTGTTGCTCATCATATTGGGCCTCTATTTTCTTATTTTTAGTCCAATAGGTAGCAGTATATTAAAGCCCTACATCAAAAAATCGTTGGAAGAAAAGATAGGAATGCCCGTTGATATCAATGCATTTGACCTTGAATATGGAGCATCAAGGTTAGACTTTAGTATCAATAAGCAAGCCGATGTACATATCGAAGTATCACAGTACGATCTATGGGATGATTCCTATGAGGGTATATATCATATAAAAACCGATCAGTTTACGTATGAAAATAAGAGATTAAATAAAGTAGACATCAAAGGAAACTTCAAATATGTCCCTGAAGATATCTATGTGGAAGGGAACGGTACTGCACTTGATGCAAAGGTGGACTACCGCGTTAATATTATTGACAACTTGCCCCAGCAAATTTTACTTAACATAAAAGATGCACAACTCTCAGAAGTGCTACAGCTCTCAGGACAGCCTGACATAGCACAAGGAAAAATAGACGTTAAGATCAATATCCCTGACATGGGTGGAGATACAGAAAATATATATGGGTATATCGAACTCAAGAAGTCGTATTTTAACCCTACACG
>CALDBH010000013.1 GCA_937938065.1 uncultured Sulfurovum sp.
ATACCTAAGGAGAAAACATCTTTCTCCCTACATATCCATCCATGCCTTCGTAACTATTTTGGGTTTGTCATCATAGATCTTGATCTTCTCAGCCCCCACACAACGCCCATCATCATCCAGTTCAAACACAACCATTTGCAAAAGTGATTTACATTCATCAGGTACATCGAAGTGCCCTCCGATCCCTGTAAGAAAACGTTTTACGGGTACCGTACTCTCCATACCTATTACTCCATCACAACAACCTGTAAGCCCTATATCTGTCACATAACAACACCCATCTCTTACTTGTAGATCATCAGTAGCCACATGGGTATGCGTACCAAGTATCGCAGATACATCATCTTTAAGCATATGCAAGAGTGCCTGTTTTTCTGCACTTGCTTCAGCATGCATATCAATAATGATATGTTTAAAACCCTGTTCTTTTAATCTTGCAACCACTTCTACGATCATCGTAAAAGGGTTATCGACCAAAGGCATAGTGTAATGTCCCATAAGATTTAAGATCACTGTATCATGTCCCAAGATAGTGGTTTCAAAAATCCCCTTACCAGGTGTTTCTTTAGGATAGTTCATAGGACGTATGAGAGGATAAGTATCAAAAAGAGTGAGTATCTCTTTTTTATCGAAGCTGTGGTTACCGCCTGTCATCATATCAATGCCGTAACCGAGCAATTCTATACAGTTTTTTTCAGTTAAACCAAAACCATGACTTGCATTTTCATAGTTTGCTATCATGTAGTCAACAAAATGTTCTTGTTTGAGACGCGTCAAGTGACGTTTGATCATCAAACGTCCGGGTTTACCGACTACATCACCAATAAACCCTATTTTCAAGTTTATACCTACTTAGTTATTTGCTTTTCCAGCAAAAGGAAGTAAAGCACTTGCCCACGTCAGTCCACCACCAAATGTATCAAGTAACATGAGTTCACCTGTTTGCAATCTTCCAGACTCCCAAATGTCATTGATTGCCATAGGGATAGAGGCAGCTGAAGTATTTCCATATTTACCTACAGTCAGTACCACTTGTTCTTCTCTCATTTTCAAGGCATCACCCACTGCTTTGATAATACGGTAATTTGCCTGGTGAGGGATAAAGTGTGGTATATCATCAGAATTTATATCATTCTTCGCCAATATCTCTTTCACATCTTTTGTGAGCGTTTTTACTGCCAGCTTAAAGGTTTCATTTCCTTTCATTTGCACAAAATTAAGCCCTGTATCAATCACTTGCTGGCTCGCAGGATGAATAGCACCAGGTGCCGGAGTTACCAAAAAGTCTGCATAAGAACCATCTGCACTTGCATGTAAATCTATGAAACCCTCTTCTTTATTCGAAGTAGCAGAGATCATCGCAGCTCCTGCACCATCTCCAAACAAAATACATGTACTTCTGTCTGTATAATCAACAATAGAAGAAAACTTTTCTGCTCCAACGATAAGTACATTCTTCTTCATTCCTGACTCAATAAATGCTTTAGCCACAGAAAGCAGATAGACAAACCCACTACACGCTGCAGAGATATCAAATGCCTGAACATCTCTAATACCGATCTTATCTGAGATGATACATGCAGTTGAAGGCATATTAAAATAATCTGGTGTTACCGTAGCACAAAGTACTAAATCAACTTCCTCTTTTGCTATACCCGAACGCTCTATGGCAAGTTCACAAGCTTTGGCAGCCATATCACTTGTGTACTCATCTTTAGCGGCTATATGACGCTCTTTGATACCTGTACGCTTCAAAATCCATTCATCTGTAGTATCTACCATCTTTTCTAGATCTGCATTAGACAAAATCTTTTCAGGGACATAGGCACCTATAGATCTAAATGAAGCATATACTGGTTTTGTTTGTGACATGGTTATCCTTAAGCCATAAATTATAAGTCTTATTTTACCATAATTTTCTAAGGAGCGTTCTAAAATGTAGTGAGAAATGTGTTGATTATTTAAAGTAAATAGCTATTACCACGGATACCGTGGTAATAAGCGTTAAGCGTTATTAATCGTTTGTAAGTAGTTCTTCTATCGTCGTATTTACATCAGATTCTGTATATCTGATCGCTTGGAAAATAGCATTTTTAATCGCTTTTGCATTAGAGCTACCATGGCTGATAATAGCACAACCATTGATACCCAATAGTGGTGCTCCACCATACTCTGCATAGTCAACTTGCTTTTTCATATTTCCAAACACTTTTCTTTTCATCATCAGTGCACCGATCTTTGCCGGCAATGACTTACGAATATGCTGTCTCATCATAGTAAAGATAGTGGATACTACACCCTCACTTGTTTTCAGTAGAATGTTACCTGTAAATCCATCACAGACTACCACATTAACGTTACCGTTAAAAATGTCTCTACCTTCGACATTACCGACAAAACCATCTAAACCTTGAAGCAGACCAAAGGCCTCTTTGGTCAAAGCATTACCTTTAGAATCTTCAGACCCATTAGACAAAAGCCCAACTTTAGGTGCCTTAATTCCCATGATCTTCTGTACATACGCTTCACCCATAGCACCAAATTCATAAAGGTTCTGAGGTGTACAGTCTGTTACTGCACCGACATCCAATACTAAAGTCTTAGTAGCAACAACACTTGGCATCAATGTTGCCAATGCCGGTTTAGATATATGCGGTAAACGTCCTATACGTAAGGTAGCCAGAGTCATAGTTGCACCACTATGGCCCGCTGAAACTACAGCAGCAGCTTCTTTGTTACGTACCAGTTCAACTGCTTTAAAAATAGACGAATCTTTACGTTTAAGTGCATTGGTAGCCTGCTCACTCATAGATATAACATCTGAGGCTTCAACAATTTCAACTTTGTCTGAATAATATGGGGGGAGGAAAGAGCGTATCTCTTCTACGTCACCTACTAAAATAGGGAGGAATTTTTCTGTTTCCAGTGCTTGAACCACACCTTCTATTATGGGCTCAGGACCGAAGTCTCCACCCATAGCGTCAATCGCAATCTTAATCATCAAGATTACGCTTTAGTTGTTTTGTACT
>CALDBH010000014.1 GCA_937938065.1 uncultured Sulfurovum sp.
TTGTAGGATTTTTTATGGATTTTTTATTTACATCGGGGTTTTTAGGTACACGTGCACCACTTTTTATGGATATTGTATCTGTAATTGTTGCAGCGTTGCCTTTTTTGATTTATGGGGCGATCATGCTTGCCAAGAAGAAGAATTATAGTGCACACGAAAAGGTACAGAAACTACTTTTTATAACATCTGTGATTGTTGTAGGATTTTTTGAATATGGTGTGCGTATGGAGGGTGGATACAAGAATCTGATGGAAGGTAGTTCTGTATCACATGATTATCTCTTGTATGTATTGATTTTTCATATCATCATCTCTGTAATTACGTTGATTTTATGGGTAATGACACTTTTTTATGCAAAGCGTTATAAAAGACAATCTACGCTTCCAGGACTTTATTCTGAGGCACATAAAAAAGATGGAATACGCACTTTTATAGGCATTATATTAACCATGTTAACTGGTGCTTGGGTTTATGCGTTACTCTTTATATATTAAATATGAAAAAGGTCGCCATTTCCGCTTGTCTTTTGGGTGAGAAGTGTCGCTATGATGCGACAGACAATAAAAATGAAATACTTTTAGAACAATTAAAAGATACTCAACTCATTCCTTTTTGTCCTGAAGATTTTGCCTTTGGTACGCCTCGCCCTACGATGGATCTGATAGAAAAACAAGAAGGGCATAAAGCCATATCTAATTTAAATTGAGAAGATTTATCTACTCCTATCGTTCAATATGCTACACTGTTTTTTAACACACATCCAGATGTAGATCTGTTTATAGGTAAGGATAGAAGTCCAAGTTGTGGGGTATGTTCAGCAAGACTCTATGACGAAGAGAAAAACCTACTCTCTTCAGAAGAAGCAGGGCTTATGGCAAAAGAAGCAAAAAAACGAAATATAACCTGCGTAGACGCAGAAGATTTTAGGGGATCAGTATGAGAAGAATTGAAATTCACTGCAGAGAGGCACTAAATGCCGATTCGTAAAATAATATGGTTGGTACTGCTGAGTACACTCTTTTTAAATGCAAGTGCACAATATGAGAATGGTACGAAAGAAGCTATCGTTAAAATCTACACCAATGCAAAAATACCAAACTATCAAGAACCTTGGAACAGTTCAATGCGCAGTAGTACAGGTTCTGGTGCCATTATAGAGGGTGGGTACATTCTAACGAATGCGCATGTCGTAGCCAACCAAGCTTTTATAGAAGTGCAGCGTTATGGACAACGTAAACGCTACATCGCCAAAGTGTATGCTGTTTCACACCAGGCGGACCTGGCACTCTTAAAAGTAGAGGAAAAGGCATTTTTTGCAGGGGTAAAACCGCTCACTTTTGGTTCACTTCCTAATGTTGAACAAAAAATTGTCGTTTATGGTTATCCTATGGGAGGAAGTACTCTCTCTGCAACGATTGGGGTGGTTTCACGTATAGAACATCATACCTATGCACACAGTGGAGAGTCTTTTTTGGCAGTCCAGGTAGATGCTGCGGTGAATCCTGGAAATTCTGGAGGTCCTGCACTCTCAGATGGAAAGATAGTCGGTGTGGTGATGCAAATGATCAGCAAGTCTCAAAACATTGGTTACCTAGTCCCTGTAAATATGGTGAAACACTTCATAGAAGACATGAAAGATGGAAAGTATGACGGGTTTGCAGATTTGGGTTTAGGTACACAAAAACTGGAAAATCCAGCTATGAGACGCTATTATGGACTTGATGATAATGTCAGCGGGAAACTGATCGTAAAAGTGGTTCACAATTCATCGCTTGCAGGATCGCTTCAGGAAGGTGATATATTAACTGCAGTAGACGGACACAATGTGGAAAATGACGGTACGGTAGAGTTTAGAAAACATGAGTTTACACATTATCAGCATTTTGTAGATGCCTATCAAATGGGCGAAAAAGTAAAGCTTGATATTATCCGTGAGAATAAACCTATGCAAGTTGAGGCAGATTTAAATTACATAGCTGACGATATGTATTTGGTCAAAACAACACGTTATGATGAGATGCCAAGTTATTTTGTCTATGGTGGGTATGTCTTTTCTCCTTTAACCAGAAACCTTATTCTCTCTACAAACCGTAACCGTTTAAAGCTGAGTAATTTGGCTGGAAAATGGCAGGAAGAAGATAAAAGTGAAGTGGTGGTTCTACTGAAAGTATTGGCTTCAGATATGAGTCGAGGAGACAATGATTTTGCAATGTGGCCCATAGATAAAGTGAATGGGGAACCATTTAAAAACTTTAAAGAGTTTTATCAAAAGATGGAAGCAGCGAAGAGTCAGTATATCGTCTTAGAAGACAATGACGGGGTGAAAGTGATCATCGATAGAGAAGAGGCACAAACGAAACAGAATGCTATACTTAAAAAATATAACATCGAGTTTGATAAGTCGATCGATCTTAGAGAATAGAGGGATAGTTGAACATAATATTTCTTTAATTTATGTATAGAATAGTAACAAGTTATAGATTAAATAGGAGATAATTTATCCGATTTAGATTTATTTTTCTTAGAAGTATGTTACGATATTTCAATTAAATTGAAATACAGATAGGTCTTTACTTCGATACTTAGTGTCGGAGTTTTTGACTGAAAGATAAAAATAACATTATAAAGGTGTACTAAAACATGGAAAATATAAATACTAAGGAAAACCAGAACGTAGATCACGGTTCTGCAGCATTTCGAAAGGAATATTTTGGCCGTGACCTCTCAGCTGGTGTCATTACGGCAACTATGGCAATCCCATTATCTATTGGTATTGCTCTTATGTCAGATTATCCAATTCAAACAGGACTGGCAACCGTCGCTTTTGCATCTTTTGTAGCATTCTTTTTTGCTATGTTTCGCCCAGGTAACTACATTGGAGCTCCTGGAATTGCAGCTGGTTTAGCTCCAATTCTTGCGATGGGGGTTGCGACCTTCGGCATGCAAAACATGGCCTTTATTGTTTTTATGACGGCAGCATTTCAAGCAGTGATATGGAAGTTTAACTGGCAACGCTATCTTTTAATGGCTGTTCCATCGTACTTAGTTGAAGGGTTATTGGCTGGTATCGGGTTAAAAATTGCTCTTAAATTCTTACCTTTTTTATGGATGTTACCAGCAGGTATGGCTGTAGAAGGAGAATTTTTTAGCGATGCTCGTATTCAAATCATTGGACTATCAATAGTTGGCACCATTCTTTTTCTTGTTTTATTTAAAATGTTTAAAGACACAAAACCAGCCTTACCGTATTTTACGTTGATCGTTTATGGTATTGTGGCTTCTATCTTTGTTGATGTAAAGATGCTTACGGTAGAAGATGTTAATTTTACTCTTGCATTACCTATACCTGATTTTGATTCTGCATATTTATGGATCTATGCGATCTTCTTTGCATTGATGCTGGCTGTGGTTGATGTTATTGAACAGGTGATGAGTAATGCGGCAATTGAAAAAATCGATCCATTGCAACGTCCATCTAATTCAAATAATTCTTTATTTACAATCTGGGTAGCAAATATGGGTGCAAGTTTCTTTGGTGGTATGACAAACCTTGATGGTTTGGCAAAATCATCAACAAACCGTCTTGCAGGTGCGTATACAAAACTATCGGTATTGGTGATTGGTGTACTCATCACATTCTTTGTATTCAACTCTCAATATTTACATTATTTACCTTACTTTGCATTGGCAATCATTATGTCATTTGTTGGTATCAAAATGTTCCTAGGCTTGTTACATACTGCAGTGTTTGGACCGTATGCTGTATTGCTTGCAACGGTATGTGCCGGGTTGGTAT
>CALDBH010000015.1 GCA_937938065.1 uncultured Sulfurovum sp.
CTAGTTTTATTCATTCCATTTATACCCATCATGATTGCAATCTTGATAGGTTTTTTAAATAAAAAAGAGCTTATGCCCAAAGTTGCTATCTTTTTTTCATCTATTGTTGCACTATTAGGACTGTATGGTACCTATTATGTGATGAGTACAGATCAAGTCATTGATGGTTTTGGAGGGTACCTTATTTTCAATGAACTCTCGGCCATACTTGTACCCTATGTTGCTATACTAGGTCTTGTTATACGTAAGTATTCTACAAAATACATGTGGGATGAACCTGGATATAAAAGATTTTTTATACTTTTGAATTTTATATTTTCAGCTATCTATCTGCTTGTGATGAGTAATAACTTGATCATTTTGACTATCGCATGGCAACTTATGAGTATCAGTCTCTATCTTCTTATTACCTTTAATGTTGAATCAAAGTCTGCGATTAAAAATGGTGGATGGACCATGCTTGTACATAAACTTGCCGACCTATTCTTCATCATAGCAGTTATTCTTACTTATAAAATCTTTGGTAGTTTTGAATTAGCAGAACTCAGTCAAAAATGGCTAGACATGTCACAAAGTGGACCATTAGACAATCCTCTGATCTATGTGATTGGGTTCTTGTTCTTATTTGCTGCGATGATGAAATCAGCCATCATACCATTCCACCTATGGTTACCTTATACTTCAGAAGCACCTACCCCTGTTTCAGCTCTTATGCATGCCGGTGTAGTAAATGTTGGTGGTATCCTATTAAATAAGATGGCATTTTTATTATTACTGACGCCTGCTGTACTTAATGTTGCTTTTGTTATGGGACTTATTACAGCCATTTTTGCATCCATCCTTATGCTTGCCGTCTCTGATATCAAACGATCTCTTGGTTACTCAACAGTTGGACAGATGGGATACATGATCATGGAAGTGGGTCTTGGAGCATTCTCTCTTGCTATCTACCACCTTATGGTACATGGAATCTTCAAAGCTTCACTCTTCTTAGAGTCTGGTAGCCTTATCAATGCTGCAAGGAAGGAGCCAAATGTTCCAAGAAGACTTTCACACGAACTTTTCTGGGAAGAGAAACCACAGTATAACAGCAAAAATATGTTCCGCATGGTTGCAATCTTTACTGTATTACCAGTAATTGTTTTCATAGGTGTAAAATTCTTACTTGCTGAAGAATTCTTCCAGTTTAATGCAGCGATGTTGATACTTGCATTTGCCTGGCTTACTGGTACACAGCTCTTTTTATCTTTCTTTGAGGTATCCAAAGCAAACTCACCAAAAGTTATTATTGGTGTTGTCAGTTCCTTTATTTTAGTTCTGTTTACTTATGAATTTGTAGGATTAGCCCTTGAACACTTCCTATACGGGGAACATGGTCTTCTCTTCTATGAAGTTGCGACACTTCATGTAACAGCAAACATGACAATTCTCATGTTAGCTGTTATTATGTTTATAGGTTGGTACTTTACCTATAAACAACACTTTGTCGGTATACCAGAAGGTGAGCATAAACCTAATAAGTTTAAATGGCGAATCTATAAGATATTGGCAAAAGAAGGTTACATATCTGATATGTATATCAAATATTTCAAAGTATTTTAAGGGAAAATGTCATGTTAATAAATTTTATTTTACTACTATTATTTGCGGGGATACCATATTATCTCTTTTTTGAAAAGACAAAAATCTTAAATAAAGAAAAGATATTTTATCTTTCTTCTTTATTGGTTATTGGGGGGATGATATTTTCTCACCAGGTTCCACAAACAGCATCAATGCCATTTGCTATCGTTGCACTGATTGCTTCGTTAATTTCTCTTTATAAAGCAAACAAGACAACCAATCTGTATAAATTGGCCTACTATATACTCTTTTTTAATGCACCAATGCTTATTATGTTTCAAGCAAGAGAGAGTACATTATACGGAGTGTCATTACTGATAACACTACTTGGTATTTTCATGATAGGGAAATATTATGAACGTAACTATGGTAGTGCAAACTATCGTTCTATCACTGGTATTACACTTGTTACACCATATGCAGGGTTAATGTTAACTATTTATTTAACAGCTTTAGCACTCTACCCTCCTTTTCCAAATTCGCTAATGTTCCTTAATGGAATACTTAACTCTGAGCTTAGTACCTTATGGTATATAGCTGTTGTGATCATATTTTTTGGAAACTTTTTAATCGCTGTGAGAGTCATGGCAAAAACCGTTTTTGGAAAACCAAATACCAATGTTCACTACATTGACTTGGGTCCTAAAGAGCGATGGCTACATTTAACTATGTTTATTATATTATTGGTCCTGAGTGCTGTAGGACTTAAGGAGTTACTAGCATGAGTATATTAGAAAAATTAAATGCGGTTAAAGACACCGTACCTCATTATTGGCCTATAGGTGCATTTATTCACCATAACCCTCTAAAAGGTTTTGAGCACCTAAATTTTAAAGAGGGTCTTGATAAAGCCCAAAGTATCTTTGGTGGTAAGGTCTATATGGATCCTGACTATTATATCTCGCTCTATGATGAAGGTAAGGTCAAAACCGAACAACTGGAAAAGAACCTACTAAAACTTTTAAAAGAATCAAAACTTGAAAACAACCTTGAAAATGCTAAAACATTTATGTTGGAAGTCAGTCCATTATGGCACGGGTTGAGAAGCTATGAAGAGTTAAAAGTATATGACATTGATGAAGAACTTCACGCCTATCTAGAAGAAAATTCGATCTACATGGATACAGATGCATGGATAGAGTCACTTACAGAGCATATGACACTCTATGAAATACATGATGCAATATTTGGCACAAGAGAGAAAGAACTTATTGAAAAAGAGGTCATTGAATACATTACACGTTTTCTTGATAAACAGCAAACCACACTTAGTATGTCAGATAGAGACCTTGGTATGTTCAATACCTTTAAACTCTATGAAAATATCGACTATGTGATCGATGCAGAAGGTTATGTACTAGAGGCTCTAGAAAAACTTAAAGTTGAAGATGTAGAAAAATACTTCTTAACCCACATACTAAAACTGCATGGATGGGCTGGATATATCAAATACCGTTCAGAAGACCCAGACTACTTTCCTCAGCAAGAGCACCCTTCAACAATGATGGACTATATGGCTGTCAGATTGCATTTTGAGTTAAAATATATGCAAAAAGAAGAGATCAATGACTTTGATAAACTCAAAGCTTATATCAAAGAGAACACTCCCTATGCTATATTAAAACTGTTGTGGGAAAAAGGTAAGCTTACAGGTACTTATATTGATGCAATGGAAGACAGGAAAGATTACCAAAACATCTTAGATGCTTATGTAAAAGATGAGATCAATTTAAATTCACTTCGAGTACAATTAGCGAAAGAAAAGTTACCTGAGCTTGATATGTCCCTCATTGAGTTTTCTAACTTTGCAAACTTACTTAAAAAAGAGGAAGGGTTTCTTTGGTTAAAGTCACTAGAAGACAGCTATATTATGCAGCATGTGGATGAATTTACAACGCCACATACCTATGATGAAAAACCTCTTTCATCCACTATATTCTGTTTGGATGTAAGATCAGAAGTTATGCGTAGAAAAGTAGAAGAATCTGGTCCATACAACACCTATGGTGCAGGTGGTTTCTTAGGTATTCCTATCTCCTTTGTCGAATTTGACAAAGCACATGAATTAGCCTTGGCTCCTGCTATCGTTAAACCTGAGAACATTGTTTTTGAAATACCTGTTGAATCTCATGAAGATTACAATTCAAAAAAAGGTGTAAATAAAACAACAAAAAAAGTATTAAGTGATCTTAAAAATAACCCATACACACCATATATTATGGTAGAAGCAATTGGGTGGCTTTTTGGTGTAAAACTTTTTGGTAAAACATTCTTACCAGAAAAGACCAACAAACTCTTCAAGAATATGAAACCTAAAAAACCCAAAACCACTTTTACACTTGATAAACTGACAATTAAAGAGATTGAAAAATATATTAGAAGACTCCATACAAATATTATCAATGAAGTGTTAACTACACAATCTGATACAAAACTTAATAAAGATGAACTCTACGTTTTATGGGAACATCTTGTTTTTAATAAAGATCTATGCATTAAAATCTCTCCGGACATCATCAATAAATTAAAGCATGCTTATCATATTACAGGTGAAGATTATAATGTTCAAAAAGATAAACTGGCTCAAGTGGGATTTACCATTGACGAACAAGTGATGTATTTGGAAAATCTACTAAAGATGATAGGTCTTGTAAAAGATTTTCCTAAATTTGTCGTCATCTCTGGGCATGGAAGTGTCTCTGATAATAATCCATTCGAGTCTGCACTTGACTGTGGTGCTTGTGGAGGTAGTATCAGTCTACCAAATGCAAGAGCCCTCTGTATGATCGGTAATAAACATGAAGTACGTGAAAAATTGAGAGAAAAAGGAATTGATATTCCTCAGGAAGTCAAATTCTTACCTGCATTACACACTACCACTACAGATGAAATGACATTTTATGATACAGATATATTAAGTGCTTCAGAATTAGAACTTTTCACTAAAATGCGACAAGACTTCAAAAAAGCATCGCTTGCATCTAGAGAAGAGAGAGTTTTAGTCCTACCTAATGCTGACAAACAAGAGGACCTTTTCATCAAAACTATGGACTGGTCAGAACCAAGACCAGAATGGGGACTAGCAAGAAATATGGGAGCATTTGCAGGACCAAGGGACTCTATCAAGCATACTAAACTTGACAATAGACTCTTTATGCACTCATATGATGCCTCTATAGACAATGAGAATGCTGATATACTTACACGTATCTTTAATGGTCCGTTGGTCGTTGGTGAATGGATCAACCTTGAGCACTACTTCTCTACTGTAGATAATGCGATCTATGGAGCAGGCTCAAAAGTATATCACAATGTAGTGTCTAAGATTGGCGTATATAATGGAAATTATAGTGATTTAAAAATTGGTCTTCCTACACAAAGTGTTCTTGAAGAAGGTGAAGCATATCATGAACCTGTTCGACTACTTACCTATATGGAAGCACCACTGGAAATAGTTGGGAAAGCTGTTGAGAACTCAATCGCGAAGGAATTTATCTTAAATGAGTGGATTCGACCGGTCATTATAGATAAAGCAGCTAAAAAAGTTTACTCTTATGAATCAGGTGAGTTTATAGTCATAAAAGAGCTCTAATAAGCTTTTTTATGGCACCTTAAGCTTTAAATGATATAACACCCTTATAATTAATATTAAAATAGGAAATATAATGTACAAAATAGAATTTGAAAAAATATGCAGTTGCCATACAAAAAGTGGGCTTGAAGATAATTTGACGTTTGAAACAAGAGAAGACATGTATAATAAAGCACGTGTTTTGGAGTGCCGAATGAATCAAGAGTTTTGTATGAAACACTTTTTTGAAGCTGTAGATTACGGTGATAAAATAGTCATACATAGCAGTGTAAGACCTGAAGATGATGAAGAAGATGAAGATATTGAAGATGCAAGAGAACTTGTAAAGAAAAGTGGAGTGACAATTGGCTTTGATGCTAGCCAAGTACCTCCAAAAGAGAGTGGTTCAAACTAATAAAATTTTGCATGACAAATAATTATTCTTCTAAGTCAAGGTAGATTAAAAAATCTATCCTTGATCTAATCTAAAAAGTGATTCTACTGCTAATTAGAATCACCAATGTGCATAGCAGTTTCCGAATCCCATCTTGAAATATGCAAAATAATCCAATGCTTGAACTCGTCTTCTAAAAAATTTTGTACTTCTTTTGGATCTTTATTTTTTGACCAGTCTTCTTGAATCTTTTTTAATTTTTTTCTCATGGTATCATGCTCAGATTTATGCATTTGCATAGCATAAAATTTACTCTCCTCCATCATCTCTTCTTCCGTAGTAAAGTGATCCTCTACATCAAACTCAACGACTTTAAAAAGCTCATCAATTTTCTCTATATCTTTGGCTAAAACAGCATCATGAAAATCATTGATTATTTCTATCTCTTCTTCATGTAGCATATTCATCATAGCATTTGACACTTGTTGTACATCTCGCTTTTGCATTAACATTCTAGTTCCTTGGAATTTGGCTTAATAATAAAGATTATAGCTTACACAAATTGTTTTTATATTGATCGATGTCAATATAACCTTTGGAATATAAAGAATATTTTCTTTTAAGAGTATTTTTATCTTATTTAAAGTT
>CALDBH010000016.1 GCA_937938065.1 uncultured Sulfurovum sp.
GGAGGTATTTTCTATATTATTGGAAAGATGTTCATTACTGCACTGAAGATGCTCGTAGTGCCGTTGGTTTTCTTTTCACTTATCTCAGGTGTACTGGGTATAGGAGATGTACGGAAGTTGGGAAGTGTAGGAGTAAAGTCATTTTTCCTTTATATGTTAACGACCGCTATCGCTATTGCTACTGCTATAGGTTTGGCGACAATAGTAGCTCCTGGTTCTGGAGCAAATGGTACGACTGCAACAACGTTTACAGAGAAAGAAGCACCCCCTCTTTCAGATGTACTCATTAACATCATTCCAGACAATGTCATTAACGCCTTTGCTTCTGGAAATATGTTGCAGATCATATTCTTCTCTATTTTGTTTGGTATCTCACTTTTAATGGTAGGGAAAAAAGCACAAAATATCGCAGAAGGTGTGGAAGTGCTCAATGAAGCGATGATGCATATGGTCAATATCATTATGTCTGTAGCACCAATCGCTGTGTTTGCATTGCTTGCCAAAGCCATCTCAGAACTTGGGTTAGACCTTCTAATCAGTTTGGCCGGGTATGTATTGGTTCTTGTGGCGGCACTGTTATTGCACCTTTTTGGAACGTTGATGTTTATACTCAAACTTTTTTCTGGACTAAGTCCTAAAATGTTTTTACAAAAGATACGGGATGCTCAAGTTTTTGCCTTTTCTACAGCAAGCTCCAATGCTACTATACCAGTCACACTCAGAACCGTCACAAAGCGTATGGGTGTGGATAACTCAGTGGCTTCATTCACCGTACCTTTTGGTGCGACCATCAATATGGATGGTACGGCCATTATGCAGGGGGTTGCCACGGTTTTTATAGCAAATGTGTACGGTGTAGAACTGGGTTTAAGCGGCTATTTGACGGTGATACTCATGTCTGTACTGGCTTCTATAGGAACAGCGGGAGTGCCCGGTGTAGGGCTTATTATGCTTTCTATGGTCTTTGTACAGGTAGGACTTCCAGTAGAAGGTATAGGGCTCATCTTGGGTGTGGATAGACTGCTTGATATGGTACGTACTTCTGTCAATGTTACTGGCGATGCTGTCGTGACCTGTGTTGTGGCTAAGAGTGAAAAAGAGTTGGATAGATCAGTATTTACAGATCCGGAAGCGGGTGAAGTTGAAGAGTTGGATATTGATGAAGAGGTAGAAGAGGATCTGGCTGAAATTATCCATAAGACAGAGGAGCGTTAAAGCCTTCTGTCTTCTAAACTTGCTACTAATTGTGATGCGGTACCCGCTTTTTCACTTTTAGGCTGATAGAGATAGTTGTGTATCTTGTCTGGTATATTGTCTGGAGTCATTAAATTTTCAAACTCTTCTTTTGCTGATTGTTTTGCTTTAAACAATGCCATCTGTACTCGTGAGTAAAAGTTTGCAGCCCCTTCTCCTGACGTTTCTATGGCAAGAAAATTGGCTTCTGGAAAACGGCTTGTGACAAGTGACTGTACACCATCGGAGACTGCAGAAGAGGGCATACACCCAAAAGGTTTTACCGAGATGACAAGATGTGCGATATTCTCTTTGACACTTTCTATGAGATGAGCCACTTCCAAATGTCCTTCTCCTCCTTCACAGTCAAGTGTATAATACGCTTGACTCAAACTTGCGAGTTTATCCATATTCGGTATCTCATAGTTATGTAAGCCTATAGCTTTAGCATAAAGGTTAAAGTGGGTTTTAATAGCTGATTTACCTGCTTTTATGAGTACTCTTGTTTTGACAGAGGAGAAGTCTATCTTTTTTGCACCTTCTACTTGTAGTTTTTCTCTTTTATGCAGTGCCCGTTCTGCTTCCCAAATACTTAACATCAAACGATTCATGATAGGCTGTGGTATGCATTCTGCACCCTCAGACTCTAAAAATCTATGCAGGTTGTAGTTTCCGTCGCCTTCTGTCATGGCTGCCCAAAACTCACCCATTACCATGACTTTTGCTTTAGGTTGTAAACGATTGAGTTCAACTTTTTCTAAGACTCTACGGCATTTCCACATCGTTTTTATAAGACTCTTTTTTTCTAAAAATGCGTCAGAGACAAGATTTTTACACCTCTCTATGGCTAAATCTACACTGCCTACTTCTATTTCATAAGGGCGCATTCTGTAGCCAAGCAGGTTAATAATGTCACCGATAATCACAGATTTAATGAGTGTGATGAAAAACTTAGGGGTAAAGTTCAAAATCTCATCATCAATGTCATCACCTTGGAAGATACCTTTGTCATGCTCAAAAGAGGTAATCCTAAAGCCATCAAAACCGGCATCCCTTAATGCTTTTTTGTATTCAGTAATGTACATGCCAAAACGGCAAGGTCCACAGCCACCTGCAGTGATGTAGACGTATTTTTGTACGATCTCTTCACTGCTCAGACCTTTTTCATCACGAAGGTTTTGTAGGTACTTGACAAGGTTTCCGACGGTAAAATACGTAGGGTTACACTGGCCTCTATTCCCATAGGCTTTACCTTTTTGAAATGATTCAAAATTGGGGTTAGGCATGGAAATGTAGTTTTCACCCATGGATCGTAAGGCAGCCTGGATGAGTTGGTCTTGAAGGATGGTTAATCCACCCGAAAGCATAATAGTCTCTTCTTTGGATGCATACTGGATGGGTTCTTTGGGAACATCTCTCCATTGTGTTTCATCTGTGTTTATGAAACCTAAGTCACCATTACTTTCTGGAGGTTTGATGTTACTACATGCTGCATTCATACTGTTATCTCCTTTTCTTCTTGATCGTAACTTATTTTTTCTTCGTCTATTTGTTTATTTGTAAGTCTTTTTTGATATTGCTCTAAGGTATAGGCAAAAGTTTTGACGCGTATCTTGATGGAACCACCTGGTTTGTTAGCATCTATATCATGCAGGGTTAGGTGTGGTGTCCGACTTGCACCTAGAATCTTATCGATGATTGCATAGGTCGGTGCATCGTGTCCACATTTGAAACTGGAAAGGTCAAGCACTGCAAGATTAGGATGACGTGCTGCAAACTTGGCTGCCCAGACTTTTTGTGCAGAGTTGGTTGAAAAATTCTCTGCCCAAACATCACGTATGTCATAAGGTGACTCAATATAACCAGAGGCAACATCTTCTTTAAAATAGCCCATCAGGTACTCTTCATCTTTAGGGATGGCACGCATAGAGATGGTTTTAAACCCTAAAGATTGAAACTCATCGAGTACTTCATGGTTTAGTCCAGGATCTGTATGGTAAGGACGTCCGAGTAGTAAAATGACTATTTCGTCATTGGCAACTGCATCATCCAAGATGGCACGGCCTTCCTTCATGATATCCACATCATTTTTATCTAAAGCTTTCCATGCTTGGTCTACTGCCCAGTTGTTTTCATCTTCTGTGATGCGCAGTTTTGTTCCCCAGGTGTGAAAAAGTTGTTTTTTCAACAAATCACGATTGTCAAAATTGAGTGGGTCTTCTACGTAGTCGATGCCTTTTTCTTCAAAGAGATTTTTCTCTTTGGTAAATGCAGAGTAGACTACTTTTGGTGTACCTGAGATGATAGGACAAGATGTTTGACCCATAGTATGTTTCACATAGCCAGGCAGTTGGGTCACAGCAGGGAACCACATATGATCAAAGTGTTTTTTTGCAAACTTTTTATCGTACATGAGAGAGTAGACGTGAGACTGGGCTACTTTGGCCGGGTAGCATGAGTCTACAGAACCGTATTTTGCTCCCTCCAGGAACATATCCTCATTCGAAAAACCTGAAAACTGTATGTTCATAGGGCTAAGGTCAAGTGCTTCGAGGTAGGTACGTAAAAAAGGAGCCAGGGAGTAAATGTTCAGCACTTTTGGTATGGCGATGTGGAGGTTTTTTCTGTAGTTTTTACTCTCTTGACTGCTCAGAGCAAAGTCTCTGCTTATTTCTTTCCGCAGTGTGGGTCCCCAGCCACCCAATGTGACTTTAACTTGTTGTTCTTTGATCTGTGTAGAGGCTGTAGGTTTCGTTTCCAACTCATAGATGGGAGCAAAGAGTGACATAGACTCTTTTTTTACAAGGTTTGGTGTGTTTTTCTGTAAATCTTTTCTGCCCTCTTTGAGTATTTTGAGTGCTTCATGTGACTCCACTGTACCTTCTTCGCAGGAGAAGCCCGCAATGTAACGTACGCTATCAGAGGAGGGTGTTTGTGTGTCTATAAAGGTACGAGAACAGTTGATACTGCAAAAGTGACAACGTGTGCTCTCATCGGTTTTAGATGTATAGGTCATTTGCAGTGCTTCTTGCATACCGACAAAGGTCGCGTACCCTCTTTGCTTTACTGTATCTTTAGCTTCTAACGCTGCACCATAGGCACCTGCTTCACCTGGGTGAGGGTGCACATCTACTCTGGCATGAGGCACTTTGTCTTTAATGTAATCTACTTGAGCTTTGAGTGCTGCCTGATTGTATTGGGTACCGCCTTGCAATACAAAGTGATCTCCAAAAGCAGCTAGATTAGGGGCTTGTACCACATACTGCCAGACATTTTTAGGCAAGACTTTAGCGATACCGGCAAAGAGCTCTTCTTTACTGTAGCCCTCTTTTTGGAAGTTGACTCTGTCTGTGTCTAGGAACACAGCACAACCATAATTAAACAGTGGGGCTTGTTTGGCGGCAAAAGCCACCTCTGCAAACTCTTCCACAGGTACAGTAAACTGTTTAGCCATGCTTTGAAGCAGGGTTCCGTTACCCGCAGAACACTGGTTGGAGAGACGAAAGTTTTTCATCATGCCATTTTCCATAAAAAGCACTTTGATGTCCTGCCCTCCGATATCACAGATAACATTGATACTTTCACCGAAGGCTTTTTGGGCACTTTTCATATGTGCGATAGTTTCGATGATATTTGCGTCTGCATTCAGTGCACCACCCAGTACATCTGCCGCATAACCTGTCACACCTAAACCTTGAATATCATAGAAATGATTGGTATCTTGTGCCTGTATTTTCTGTAGTAACTCCAGGGTATCTTCTATGGGGTTCCCTTTGGAGAGCTGATAGACTTTTAAAAGAAGTTTTCCATTTTCATCACACAAGACAGCCTTAGAACTTGTGGAACCTCCGTCAATACCTAAGAAACAAGTGGTTTTTTCTTTGAGTACTGGAGGCATGAAATCTTTGATGGTGTAGGCATCTTTAAAGGCTTGTAACTCTTCAGGGCTGGAGACCAAAGGGGCATCGTTATTTTCACTTTGCGTTATACCACCTGTGTCAACCAGGGTTTTAAGCTGTATGAGTCCTGTAAAAGGTTTGTCATGGTTTGCTTCACCTTCACCAAAAATGACAGCACCCAAAGCAGCATAATACTGGGCATTGTCAGGTACGATGATGAGTTCATTGATTTTCTCTTTGTCATACGTTACACCCCTTTGATCCCAAAGTTCGCAGATACGCATTCGCCAGCACTCTTGCAAGAAGGGAAGGTAAGTGTTGGGGCCTCCAAGAAGTAAGACCTTAGGCATAAGGGTATTTCCCCGTGTCAGCACAGTGAGGTTTTGCATGACGATGGCATCGGCAAGTGAGTTCATGATCTCATGAGAAGGTACAGAGGTTTTGACGAGATTCACGATGTCGGTCTCAGCAAAGACCCCACATTTTGCGGCTACGTGGTGAAGTTTGTCTGTTTCAAAAGAGAGTTTTTGTATATCACTACTCTCCATACCTACCTTCATCGTACACTTTTCGATGGTTGCACCCGTACCTGAAGCACATTTGTCATTCATGGAGGTCAGTACAGATTTTTTGCCATCTTCACTGACTTTAAAATGCATGATCTTTGCATCCTGCCCACCCAATTCTACCACAGCTCTTACATCGGGATGCAGATGCTCAACGGCAAGTACTACTGCATTCACCTCTTGTACAAAACGCGCGTTGATGGTTGGGGCTATACGTGTGGCTCCAGAACCTGTGATATAGACTTTGTCTATTTTGTTATAAGCATCGGGATGTGTAAGGGAGAGTTCTTGAAGGAGTCTTAAAAGTGTTGGGGCTTGTTTTGTATCGTGGGGAGTATAGGCTTTTTGGATAATGTTAAAGTGCTTATCACAAAGTACATACTTAACGGTAGTTGAACCTATGTCAATACCGAGTGCAAAGTTAGCGATGAGAGGCTTTGTCATACTTTGAATCCTTAGAGGTACTTTTAAATGCCCATATTATCCATAAGATACCCAATATTATATAAGGTATGCTTAACATCTGTCCTGTTGTAAAAGGAAGCTCAGTCGTGTATGCTGCCTGTCTTGTTTTAGTATATTCTAAAAAGAAACGTGCAATAAACAGAGTGACTAAAAATACACCCGGAAGTATCTTGGTGGCAAACGCAGGCGTTACTTTGCGATAGATAGCCACTAAAAGTACTAAAATGATGAGGTAGGACAATGCTTCATAGAGTTGTACAGGGTGTCTGGGTACCATATCAACACGTTGAAAGATGATAGCCCAGGGCTTGTCACTTGGGAGTCCAAGTATCTCAGAGTTGAAAAGGTTACCAAAACGTACGAAAGCTGCAGTAAGTGCACCAGGGATAGCTACACGTGAGAGTAACCACATATAGGGTGTATTATAGCGTTTTGCAAATACATACAGAGCGATGAGAACACCAGCTAATCCACCATGACTGGCAAGTCCGCCTTTCCATACTTTGAGTATCTCTA
>CALDBH010000017.1 GCA_937938065.1 uncultured Sulfurovum sp.
TGTTTTCAGTTGTTACAAGTTTTGTAAGACCAAGAAGCATACCCATCATTGCCATGTTCGTTGCAAGTTCAGTACCTGCAATTTTTAGTGCCAATGCTGTTGCATCAAATTGTACAACTGTTGCATTTAGATCTTCAAGAACTACAATGTCATCTTCAGTAAGAACATCATGGTCAGTATTGATAATGATCAAGCTGTTCGGTTTTAGACCTGTGTAAAAAGGCATTGTATATGATTTACCATGTGTCACAACTTGTGAGTGATAGATCATAATGATATCAGGGTAAACAACTTCACCCACTTCAAAGATTGGCTGGTTAGAAGCACGTACATATGCCTCAACCGGTGCCATACGCTTTTCAGAACCAAAGAATGGTACCAAAGATGCATATTTACCTGCATTATCCATAGTAGAACCAAGGATGTGGGCAGTAGTTACAACACCCTGTCCACCTAGTCCTGAGATTCTAATATTATATCGTTCTCTTTTCTTTTGCTCAGCCATATTAAACCACCTCTGCTTTTTTTGCTCTTTTAGCCGCTTTTTCTTCAGCTTCTACACGTTCGATCACTTCTCTAGCAGCATCTGTCATATACTCTTCAAACTGGAATCTTGTTTTCTCTTTCTCTTTTGCATCAGCAAATACATCTTCTGTAGGAATAGAGTACTCAATGTTACATGAAGTGTAAGCATGAATAAATGTTGGTCCTACTTCTCTAGCAACAAAGATCGCTCTTCTGATGATTTTTGCTGCTTTCTTGATGTTCGTTGGAGACATTCTAACAGTATACACACAACCAGCAGCTTTTGCCAACTCAGTTGCAGGCATTTTCTCACCTTTTTTACCTAGTGGAGCCATCTTAAGGATAGCACCTTTAGGAGACATACCAGACTCTTGACCACCAGTATTTCCATAAACTTCGTTATCAAGCATGATCGTTGTGAATTTTTCACCACGGATCCATGAGTGCATAGTCATAGAGAAACCGATATCCATAGTACCACCGTCACCGGCGATAGTAATAACATCTTTTTGCTTATCTGGGAAACGTAGTCTGAATGCACGTGTTAAACCAGAAGCCATAGCATTTTGGTCACCGTAGTTACCGTAAATAAATGGAACAGCAGCTTGAGAAATAGCCAAACGACCACATCCAGCTGTACCTAATGTTACAGTCTCTTCAGGTTGTGGAAGTGAAGCGAAAATCAATCTGATGTAATACGCCATCCAACAACCAGAACACATTGGGTGTTCTTCCATTAACTCTTTGAATTGACCCATGTTACCTGGACCAGCTTCATCTTGAGTCTTACCAAATGGACCGAAGTCAACTAACTCTACATAATCTTTTGGTAAATATCTTTTAAATCTCTCTGCCGGAGTTATATATTTTAAGCTCATTTTATCCCCTTCTTATAGTTTTAGATCATACTCTAGGCCAAGAGAAGTATGAATTTCTTTCATGATCAATTCCACAGGAAGTGTCATACCACCATATACTCTTGGACCTTCTACAACAATTCCACCATTTGGAATAGCTGCTTTAACTTCTTTAGATAACCAACCAATAATGTTGTGTTCAGGAACGATTACTGCTTTAGCATTCTTTAATGCATCTCTGATTTCGTTAGTTGGGAATGGTCTAATTGCTTTTACTTTAACAAAACCAACACTTAATCCATCTTCTTGAGCATATCTGTGAGCTTCTCTACATTGTGCTGCAGCACAACCAGAACCAAGAACAAATACATCAGCTTCAGGGTTTTGAACTTCGATTGGTCCACCAAGGTACTCATAGATATATTTCATAGCACGCTTGTTTGAATCCCAAATCTCTTGTTGCCATACTGAGTGAATCAAGTAAGACATAAAGTTTGACTTTTGAACTGGAGCATCTCTTTGAATTCTAGCCGGTGGAGTTTCATTATCCATAGCTGGAACTGGAGCTGCAACTGGATCAAAGTCATTAAGGCAGAGATCTTCTGCTGTCATGTCTACATAACCTTTTGCGTGCGTTACGAAGAAACCTTCTGTTGCAACAGCTACTGGAATGTAAACATCAACTTTTTCTGTAATAGCAAATGCTGCCAATGTATAGTCAAATGTATCTTGCTGATTTTCAGCATGAAGCATTACAGCACCACAGTGCATCATGTATGCCATTTCAATATTATCTGGCTGAATTGATAACGGTGCATTTACAACACGCGTTAGAATACCTAGTACTGCTGGAACTCTATGTCCTGACCATGATACGATTGCTTCTAAACCTCTAAGAAGTCCTGGACCTGATGTTGCTGTAAACAGACGTACACCTGCTCTTGCTGCACCAGCGATAGCTGACATCGTACCAAGCTCTTCTTCAGCTCTATAGTACTCTTTAATGTGACCTTGTGCATAAATATCACCAACAAGGTGCATTACCTCTGATTGTGGTGTAATAGGATAAGCAATCGCCATATCTACATTTGCTCTTTTAACAGCTTCCGCCATCGCTTGAGCACCTGTAATAAAGTGTTGCTCTCTTGGAGCCTCTTTAAGAAGATAATTCATATCTACTTTTGTTTTTGTTAACGTTGGTTGTGGTCTTTCATTTGCATCCATTGATGTTCTCCTTTATTCAGTTTCAGTAACATGCTCACCTTTTTTGGTCATGATGAGACTTCTATACTCGCCATAATCAGCCGGTGATAATGTACTGAAATCTTCTTTTTCTAAAGATGGATTTTCAGGTGGTAGAGTAGTTTCCCACTCAATGCCTAATTTG
>CALDBH010000018.1 GCA_937938065.1 uncultured Sulfurovum sp.
AGACTTCATCTGCTTCTTCACGGATCTTGGAAAGCATTAGTTCTTTATCATCCAAAAGTTTTTTAGTCCATGATTTTGCTTCAGCAGATGCATTTTTACGCTCTAGAATGGTATGGTAAAGTGTATCTACTACGCCATAAATGGCATCTGTATCTACCTCTTGATCCAATATGATCTTATCTTGCATGACAGACGTAAAGAAACAGCTTTTACGACCTGTATGACAGGCCACACCATTTTGTTTTATCTTAAGTATCACAGTGTCGGCATCACAATCAAGAAGTACATCTTTGACCTCTTGGGTATGGTCAGAACTTTCACCTTTTTTCCAGATACGTTGTTTACTTCGGCTGAAGTAGTGTGCATATCCTGTAGAGAGGGTAAGATTATACGCTTCTTCATTCATATAGGCAAGCATAAGCACTTCAGATGTCTCAAAGTCTTGAGCGATGGCAGGTATAAGAGGGTTCTTGTTCCAGTCTATTTGCATAGGGAAATCTCCATAAGGAAAATATTTAATGTTATTATATCGATTGTATACATTAGAGGAGCTTTTTTGGATTTTATAGGTCACAATGATCACTATGAGACATTAAAAAATATTTTAGGATAAATGTTCTATTTTTGAACTATAATGTCAGGTAAATTAAAAAAGCCAAGGAGCTTTTTATGTACTGTTTTTTCTTCCAATCTCAATTTTATGATTTTATTCAATGATACAAATAAGTACACATATTTATTGCGATACTTTATTTGAAAATATGGATATATCCAATAAACTTTTAGCAAATCAATATAAAGATTATCCTTATCTGATCATTAAAAACTTTTTTTCATACGCATCATGTGAGAGGCTTGTAAAATTGGTTCAGGCTGATGAAGAAACAAAAAGAACAGCACAGGTAAAAATAGAAGTCATTTCGGGTATTATTCAAGCCGATGTCGTCGAAGAGTATCGCAAAACCAATATCTATAAATTAGATGCACTCTATGCAAAGTATTATGATGATCAATTTATCAAATATAAGTCTGTGATAGAAGAGTATTTTTCTGTTGTATTGACGTTATCAACAGATGTACAGGTATTAGAGTATAAAGAGGGATTTTTTTACATTAAGCATGCAGATGATTCAAGTGAAATCATCAATCTGGATAAAGAGACTATAGGTTTTAAACTTGTTGCCCCACAACGAAAATTATCGACGGTACTTTTTGCTACAAGTCATGAGACTCATGCACAAAATGGAGCTCAGAGTTTTAGTGGTGGAGAGTTGATGTTTAATTATCTCTATAACAGTGAAGGTGAATCTGTCAAAATAAAACCTGAAGCTGGAGATATGATTATTTTCCCTAGTAACCCTTATTTTTCACATGAAGTATTGCCGGTTGAAGGGGGATATAGACTTACTTTGGTACAATGGCATGATACGATATAAGTGAATTGAACTAATGGAAGATTAAAGGGAAAAGTGAAGTGGGTTGTATGGTGGAAAACCCACCATACTATAATATATTATTGTTGCCCAATAAGACGTTTTTCTTTGCTTTTTGCATCTACCCAGATGTTTGGTACTGCTCCACCAGGTGTAAGGAAGATCTGTGCATCTTTGTTGACTCTCAGTGCATCGTTGAATTTCGCCTGTGTTTTGATCTGCTCTAACTCGAGGAGTTTAGGTGTAAGTGAATTGGAGATAAGGGTATTCGCTTTGGCTTGTTCTTCTGCTTCGATACGGATCTTGTCCGCTTCACCTTGTGCTTCGATACGATTTCTCTCTGCTTCACCACGTGCAACTTCTGCTGCTCTTTGTGCTTGTTGTTTTGCTTTTTCTTTCTCTTGTTCTGCGATGGTAACATCTTGTTTTGCTATCTGGACTCTCTCTATCTGGTCTTTGATCTTAGTAGGTAAGTTGATAGTTCTAAGTTCAACAGATTCAAGGATAACAGGTTTATTAAGAAGTGCATCTACACTCTCTTTTACTTTTACTTCGATTGCTGCTGCAATTTGGTTACGCATTTCAGGAAGCTGCTCAGCTGTATATTGACCTACAACATCACGTACCACTTCACGCACTTTAGAGTTGATGATCTTCTCTTCCCAGCTTGTACCCCATTTTTCAATGGTTGCCGGTGCAGTTTCAGCCTTAAGTCTGTACTGTACAGCAATGTCGATATTGACAGTCAGTCCTCTTTTATCTAGTACTGTGATTGCCGGGTTTCTTTTAAGTCCACCTTCAAGGTTTCTGTATGCGTCACCCAGTTCTCCTGTTCTTACATCAGAGTATGTGATCATTCTGATACGTGTATTGACAGGTATGATCTTTTGAAGCACAGGGACAAAAAAATGTAGTCCTGCTCCAAGAGGTTCTTGTTCAAATTTACCAGTATTGATTTTAATTCCAACTTCACCAGAGTTGATGATCGTAAATGGTTTAAGTACAAAAAGTGCAAATCCTATGGCTACTATGATAAACATCCATGGCGCACCTTTACCCATGTTGCTTAGAGGGTTTTCAAAGTTGCTCCCTCGACCACCACTGTTATTGTTGTTTGAGTTATTACTCGGTTTTTTCTTTTTAAAATAGTCATTCATATCTGCTGGCATGTATGCTCCTTAGTTGATATATGTTAAATATTTAATATAGTCAGGGTTTTTACCTGCAACTACATCAAAATAGGCTGTTTGTAATTTTTCTGTGATCGGTCCTCTTGAACCTGTACCGATGATACGTGCATCTACTTCACGGATAGGTGTTACTTCTGCAGCTGTTCCTGTAAAGAAGGCTTCATCGGCGATGTAGACCTCCTCACGAGTGACACGTCTTCTGACTACTTCTATCCCCATGTCTTTTGCCAAGTCTATAACAGTATGTTGTGTGATAGACTCCAGTGTATTGTCACTAGGTGGAGAGATGAGTACACCATCTCTTACCATGAAGAAAGCTGCACCTGATGCTTCTGCGATATACCCTTGGTCATCTTTAAGTAATGCTTCATCGTACCCGGCTTCAACCGCTTCATATTTCGCCATTTGAGAGTTAAGGTAGTTGGCTACAGCTTTGGCTTTACCCATACCTGATGTGTTGGGTGTTCTTGTCATGGATGAGATTTTTGCTCTTACTCCTTTTTTAAGACCCTCTTCACCAAGATATGCACCCCATTCCCATGCAGAGATAGATACATTGACAGGACAGTCTTTATGGTAAAGGCCCATAACACCATACCCAAGATAAACAAGTGGTCTGATATAGGCACCATCAAAAAGTTCATTCTTCTGTAAGAGTTCTATCTGTGCATTATTGAGTTCTTCAGCTGTGTATGGTACATCCATCAGTGTCATCTTTGATGAGTTTAAAAGTCTTTGTGTGTGCTCTTGTAGTTTAAAGATCGCACATCTTCCATCTACTGTTTTGTAGGCTTTAGTTCCCTCTATGGCACCATTTCCATAATGTAGTGTATGTGTAAGTACATGTACTTTGGCATCATCCCAAGGTGTGAATTCACCATCCATCCAGATGTATTTTGCTTTGTTCATTATCGTTTGCTCCAAGACTTACCTATACGGCAGTCAAAATTAATGAATTATTTTAGCTAAATTGTTGTTAATAGTCGGTTATCTGATTCATACGTTTATCATATGTATAATATTGCTTAATAACTATACAGTCTATGCTGTCGTACACAACTATTTTATTGCTATACTTTCACTATGAATTATTAAGTGTAAAAGGAAAATGAATGAAAGAATTTATTAATGTTTATGAAGAAAACCAGGAAGATATTGAAAAGTTCATCATCACAACTTTGAAAAATATTGGTTCAATCTTAGCAGAAGAATCAAATATCTATAAGAAGATATTTAAAACATTTCCTTCCATGGAACTGCTTTACATTACAGATCAGGATTTTAATCAAACTTCTCCTAATATCTTTAGAAATAAAAAAGATGCATTGCAAGAGGGTAAAAACAGAGCTTATATGAGTACGAAAGTGACGCAAAAAGATGAAGAGTTTTCCATAAGTTCCCCTTACATCAGTTCTGCAACAGGAAGAACTTGCATTACGGTGATGAAAAAAGAGGAAGATCAGTATGTTTTTATCGATTTTAGACTTTCTGGGCTATTAGGAAGACTTGGCTTAGTCGAGTTAAATCCAGAGTTTAACAAATTTACAAAAATCTTTTATAAAGCAGTAGGTTTTTCACTAATGGCCTTTGCTTTTTTTGCTATTATTTATGCACTGCTCGGATATGCTTCAAGTATTTTTATAGAAGGGAACTTCTCTCTTGATGCACTTTTTAAACCCATTGTAGCACTTACTTTGGGACTGGCTATTTTTGACCTTGCCAAGACCATTTTGGAACGAGAAGTCTTTTTCAAGAATTACAGTAAAGAGGATGAAGATGCAAATGTTTTAACGAAGTTTTCTATTGCTATTATCATCGCACTTTCCATTGAAGCATTGATGGTGGTGTTTAAGATCGCGTTACATGATTACTCACAGATGATACATGCACTTTATCTGATCCTTGGTATCGCTCTGATTATCATATCATTGGGTGTCTATAGTTTTTTAGCAAAAAGATAAGAGCTTGGATAACGGGTTTTATTAAAATAAGTTTGTATTATATTAGGTTCCTATGGTATACTTTTCTTGATTTAAATCAAGGAATTTACCTATGTTTGAACTTAAAGATATTCCACTCTTCTCAGGGCTTAGTGAAAGACAATTAACTGAACTCCAAGATCATATACATGTGAAACATTACAGTAAAGACAACATTGTATTTTATGAGGAAGAGAAGAGTGAGTATCTGCATATTTTACTGCAAGGAAATGTAAGGCTGTATAAGACCAATCCTTCAGGTAAAGAGGTCTATTTACATGGCATGACCGCACCTTCACCTCTTGCTTTGTTCCCGGCATTGGAAAGAGTGGCATTTCCTGCGACTTGCGCATTTCTTTCAGAGGGTGCAGTGGGTTTTTTACCACTGGATAAACTGCATAAGTGTTTAGAAAATTTAGACTTTTCTTTAGCTATGATCAAGGCTATGTCAAAAAGGATGAAGTTACTTGAAAATCTACTGCATAAAGAGACTATATTTTCTTCAGAAGCGAAAATCGCAGATCTGATCTCCAATAACGCTAAAATCTTTCAATATTTGAAAAACAATGAAATAGCCTCT
>CALDBH010000019.1 GCA_937938065.1 uncultured Sulfurovum sp.
CCAAAAATATCCCGGATGAAGATTTAGAAGATCTAGACATAGGTACATTCTCTTGGACAAAAACCATACCTATACTTTTAGGCGGATTTATTTTAGTTATCATTGGTGCACATTTCACCGTAGAAAGTGCTTCTGATATCGCTAAAAGCTTTGGTATTTCAGAGTGGGTCATAGGTATCATTATGATCTCATTAGGTACATCATTGCCAGAGTTGGTTGTAAGTATCTCTGCAGCAGTCAAAGGTAAAGTCGATATGGCCATAGGAAATATCATTGGTTCAAATATGGCAAACACTACAGTGGTACTTGGTGCAGCAGCCTTTACAAAACCTATGAGTATCGATGCCCCTGCATACATCTTCGATATCGCTACTATGATCGTAGCAACCCTGCTTCTTGTATTTATCACAGCAAACAAACTCTATACTAAATCAGCCGGTATCAGTCTCATCATTATTTTAGGACTCTTTTTAAATAATACTTTACAAAGCATGTAAAGTATTATTTGGAGCTGTTGTTGTCCTCTTCATTCAAAGAGACATTTGTCTCTGTAAAATATCCTTTTCTATAGAGCCATTTATAAATATCTGCTACTATAGGACCTGCCGTACTACCACCATGTCCTCCATGTTCTACCAGTACAGTTACAATGTATTTAGGATCTTCATACGGAGCATAGGTCGTGATCCAGGCATGTGAACGATGGTAATAGGCTAATTCTTCCTCTTTTAAACGTTTCTGCGTTGATTGAGGGATAGAAGTCACCTGTGAAGTACCTGTTTTACCAGCAACGATGATAGGCAGTTTACTCATCGTTGTATATGCTGTTCCACCTCTTACATTACAGACATCATACATCCCTTTTCTGATCTCACTCAAATAGTATGGATCAAAATCCAAAGACTTCATTTCAGGCTCAATTCTCTTACCATCGACCTCTCTTGCTACATGTGGTGTAGCAAGTTTTGAAGTAGCGATCATACCCGTATAACGTGCTACCTGTAAAGGTGTGACGAGGTCATACCCTTGACCTATAGCTGCAATAACCGTCTCACCCATATACCATGGCTGTTTAAAACGTTTCATTTTCCATGCCTTATCTGGCATCACACCTGAGTACTCTCTCGGTAGATCAACACCTGTTTTTACACCTAAACCAAAAGTACGAAGGTGTTTTGCCATAGCATCAATACCCACTTTTATACTCTTATTGTAAAAATAAACATCACAGCTCTCTCGTATGGCTTTTCTCAAGTCAACGGTGCCATGTCCCCATCGTGACCAACATCTAAACTTATGTGTGCTCTTACCAAGTGTAATATGTCCGCTACAATACTCAGATGTCCCAAGTGAATTAGGCAACGCTTTAGAAAATGCCAAAGCCATCCCCATCTTTATACCGGAACCAGGAGGATACGTTCCATGTATGAACTTGTTTGTAAAAGGATGAGCAAGATCATCCTGTAAGGCTTTCCAGTTCTTAATGCTGATACCTCCTACAAAAAGGTTAGGATCATAAGAGGGATAACTGACTGCAGATAACACTTCACCATTAGTACGCATAACAACTGCTACACCGGTATGGTCTCCAAAACGTTCATAGATCATCTTTTGAAGATCTATATCTATATTTAGACGTATATTTTTGTTGTCTTTTGGAAGTTCTTTTTCAAGTACTTCTATGGCTTTGTTTGTTGCAGTTACTTTACTGATCTCATAGCCTAGTTCACCTTCTAATACTTTATTGTAATGACGTTCTAAGCCACTCTTCCCTATTTTACCTACTTCATTGACCACAGGGTCTTTTGCATTTTCTTTTTTATTGGATCTTCCTGTGTATCCAACGATATGTGCTGCATACTTTCCATAAGGATAATAGCGTTTTGTTTCTGCTTCTATTTTTATATTTTCTACTAAACTCAACTTCGGATAAGCACCCATCATATCTGAGTAGTGTATAAAATCAACGACTTTTATATACTTATGATTATAAGGTGAATTGTGTTTTTTATACACTTTTAACATCACAGTCTTATTGAGATCAGGAAACGTTTCAACCAGTGTGTCGATGATATTTCCCAGGTGATGGTTCTTTACTTTTATATGTGGTGCAATGGAGAGTGAAAAACCTATCTGGTTCATGGCCAATAGGTTTCCACGAACATCGGTTATCTCACCTCTAACGGGTTTGATAAATTGTTTTCTTTCTATATTGTCTTTTGCCAATCCTTCATAGTAAAAATTGGATTTGATACTGACATGATACAATCGTGTTATCATCACTCCCCAAAAAACAAGAAAAACCAATACGATAAACTTATATCTCATAAGATCACCACGACTAACATGTCTACTATAAGGGTATAGAGTAAGATCTCATCTAAAATAATACTCTGCGTCTGAAAGATAAAATCATAAGAAAACAAGCACCCAAGATACATAAGGTCTAAAAAAAGTACACTTAAGAGTGGTCTACATATTTTACATCTTCGGAAATGCTTTAAGTAGGGATAGACAAGTACATAAAACAATAAAGAAGAGATAACGGTAAGAAAGATCGGCAAAGAGAGGTTGACTTCCAAATTCACCATATACACAATTGCAAGTAAAATAAAAGGTGATTTTTCTCTCTCTAATCCCTGCACTAACATATAACCCATGGCCCCTATTAAGAGGGGTAAAAAAACATAAATAGAGATGAGCATAGGATAAAAAAAGATAAATATGCCAGCAAATAACCAAAAAAACAGGCCGTGTTGTGCTTTGGTTACATGATCCATATTAAAAACTCAAATTAAGCTAATTTGTAGACTAAGGCTACTTCATTACAAATAGGAAAATGGATACACTTGATACAATCCGCCCAAATTTTATGTTCTGGTATCACCTCTTTATTGATCTCTTTGAAGTTTAATTTGAGAAAGAACTGAGGAAGATAGGTTAAAACAAGTACATCTTCTTCCACACCTATATCTTTGGCTTCATCCAATGTAAACTGTACCATTCGCTGACCTACTCTTTGTCCGCGATAGGCTTCATCGACAATGAGACTTCTAATCTCAGCTAATCTTCTAGAGTGTATATGTAACGCTGTGTAGCCAACCAGTTTATCACCATCTTTTGCTAAAACATATGAGCGTATATTGGTTGCCACTTCATCTTCCGTACGATCAAGAATGATCCCATCCTTTACTTCAGAGACAACCAGTGCCTGCATTGCAGGAATATCACTCAGCTTTGCTTTAACAAGTTCAATCACCCTTCTTCCCCATTTACTCTTTTTGATTCATCGTCTACACCAAAAATCGTTTGCAGTATTATTTGGTGTACTCTGTCATGACCATTCTTTTTCAAGTTCGAGAGTGTAATCGATCCAGGAAATTCTCTTTTAAGTTTTGCTCTCTCTTTTTGATTGAGCTTATCGATCTTTGTAAATACTGTCAGGTACTTTTGATCAGGACGAATAAATTCAGAGATATAGTTTTCCACATCATCATCTATCTTGGCATGAGGATGACGAGCATCACGAAGATGGATAAAAAGACGTATAGAAACACGATGTTGAATGAATTCAACAAGGTTCTTCTGCCAAACTTCTTTCAGTGTTTTAGAGACTTTTGCGTATCCGAACCCTGGTAGATCTACAAAACGTACAGGGTAACTTTGTTCATTATAAAGATATCTTGTTTCAAAAAAATTGATTAGTTGTGTTTTCCCTGGTGTAGCTGAACTTTTTGCCAAGTTCTTTCTTTGGGTCAAGGAGTTGAGTGTGGAACTTTTTCCTACATTTGAACGTCCTAAAAAAACCACTTCACTCATATCTTCAGGTAAAGAGTCCGCAATACTCTGTGCTGATTTGATAAATTCAGCTTCTACTACACGAGGTATACTCACTATTTATCCTCCATCTCAAAAATAAATTTCACAGGTTTATTACTGCTCCCTTTAACATCTACACTCCCTGTAGACATATCAAGCATGATCTCATCACCATCTACATGACTTTTCTTGACAAGATCATCTATGACTGCTTTTCCTTTTAGGACATAAAGAGATTTGACAATATTGTATATTACTTTATCAGCATTCCCTTTAAAATGCATCTCATCCTTTTTAAACTCAAAGGAGACTGATCCAATAGCTTCATACTTACTTGTTTCATTATTCTCACCAAAGTAGACGATTACTCTATCAGCATGTAACCAATCACCACCTTTGATTATTTTCGCATCACCTATAAAGTGTACTTCTTTTTTTAACTCTTCTGCCTCCATAGATGTAGAGGTAATTTCTACCTTTTCTGCAAAAAGTGTCTGTGTCAGCATGAGTAAAAGTATTATTTTCAAAAAATTCAATATAACCCCTTTGTAAGCTATTTAGTTAAACATTGTACCATGATATTACTTGTCTGGTGTATAAAAGACTGTACCGACAGTCGTACCTGTAGCCTTTTTTTTACGTGTATTATACTCCATACTTTCACCCTCAATCATATTTTGACCTCTCACACCGGTGAAAGGTGATGTAATATTTAAAATTTCAGTTTTTTTATTATAAATGGCATGTTGCGTTTCATACTTATAACCACCTTTTTCCTGCAGAACAACATTACCATCCAAGTGGAGAATATCACCTTTAAGTCTAGCTTTATTCGCAGATAGAGACTCAATAGTATCACCTAAATATACGATGTTATCTAATGTCAAAACATCTTTATCCCTCACCCCATACGTTGTATATGCCCGGCTTTTCATGTTCTTTGTATCTACTTCTATAAAAGTGGTATTTGTAAATTCAACTTCTTTGGTAAATACTTGAGTTGGCACAGGTGTATTACGTAATTTTAGCATAAGGGCCCCTGAAATGATCCCGATGATTGCAATGGTTAATATAAGTTCTAATTTTATTCCCATAGCTCCAGATACTTCTCTTCAAGTCCTTCTTTTATCATAAGATACTCTATCATTTCGCGTACAGCACCGTCTCCACCTCTTTTGGTAAGTATCACAGTGGCAATTTTATCTACATAGGCACTTGCATCTCTTGGCACAAATGAAACTTCAGCCGCTTTAAGCATCTGCAAGTCATTGAGGTCATCTCCTATGGCTGCGACATTTTCCATCGTTAGATTAAGTTTTTCCAAGAGTGATTCCAACACCTCTTTTTTGTTGTGTATCCCCTGATAAAAATGTTCTATATGTAACTCTTTCGCACGACGGGCAACGATCTCTGAAGATCTTCCTGTGATGATAGCCACCTGTTTACCAAGTTTTCTCCATGAAGCGATGGCTAAACCATCTTTAACATTAAAAGATTTTATTTCATCACCGTGTTCACTGTAGGTGATACGACTGTCTGTCATCGTACCGTCTACATCAAGTACAATTAATTCAATGCTCACAGTACACCCTTTGTACTTGGTATACCCGCATTTTCATTTACTGTGACTGCTCTACGAAGGGCAACAGCAAGTGCTTTAAATGCACCTTCAATAATGTGATGTTTGTTTTTACCACGATTATAGATCAAGTGAAGTGTCAAAGGAAGATTAAATGCAAACGCTTTAAAGAACTCTTCCACAAGTTCCACATCAAAGTCTCCTACTTTACCACCAATAGGAAGTTCAAATACAAGATACCCACGGTTCGACAAATCAATATCACACGTAATACTTGCTTCGTCCATAACCACTGTTGCATTACCGAAACGTTCTATACTCTGTACAGGGTAGATAGCTTGTTTAAGTGCTTGACCTATGACGATACCCACATCTTCGACCGTATGATGGTCATCTATATGTGTATCACCTGTACAACTCACGTCCATATCTATATGTGCATGCTTCGTAAATGCTTCGAGCATATGATCATAAAAACCTACACCAGTATTTATGTTGGCTTTCCCTGATCCGTAAAGGTTGAGTTTTACTGAAATTTGTGTCTCTTTGGTTTCTCTTGTTACTTCTATCATCTTTTTTCCTACTTTGATTAATTTCTTACGATAAATGCACCTTCGAGGTCATTATTATCTTTAAAGTCCCGTGCTTCCTGCTCAGATCCAAAGCCCATGAGCCATACCCTATAAAGAGGTGCGCCATCAACATCTGAAAAACGTTTGATTACAGGTTTATAACGAGCATAAACTCCTGTATATTTACGTTTATATACTTGTGCTCCCTCATGTCGTCTGAAGGCACCCACTTGCACTCCAAAATTAGAGAGAACTATACGCTCTTGTGTATGTTCTCTTTTCTGTTTTGCTATCGTTGCAGCTGACTGAACTTTTCCTGCAAATCCAACTACTTCTATAGAAACCTTTGCAATCCCCATTTTGTCAAGTCCTATCTCTTTTCCTGCAGTATAACTACAGTCTATGATGCGACCTCTCACAAAAGGCCCTCGATCATTGATACGCACAATAGTACTTTTACCGTTTTCAAGATTTTTGACCTTTACCATTGTATCCATTGGCCATGTTTTATGCGCTGCTGTTCTTGCATGCATATTATACACTTCACCATTACTTGTCTGTTTACCATGAAAGTTAGGTCCATACCAACTTGAGATACCATGCATAACTTGTCCCACCTCTACATATGTAGGATGGTATCTTTTGCCCAAAACCTTATATGAACGCATTGTGGATTTATGTCTAGCTACACTTGTATATTTTGTAGCTTTAGCCTCTTCAGGTTCCGGTCCACACCCCGTGAAAAGAGCACTTGCTCCCAAAATGATCATCAATAATATAGGGGATACAACTCTCTTCATAATACCTCTACTGTCCATTTATATTTAGGTAGATATTATCACTTTATTTGACTTTGTTTTTGCTTGATATTTTCATAGATACAATACTCTTCAACAATCGTTTTCAAACCATAAATTGATTTTAATTATTTTGCTACTTTTTCAAATATAGTTTGCTTAACAGGGATCACCAACATATCATCTACTGTTAGAAACTCATCTGCTAAATGATTCGATATTTTTATCTCTTCTGTATCTGCTTCATACTGTTTTGCAATACTCTCCAGTGTCTCACCCAAGCTGACATTATGTGAGATCATGTGTGATTTATAATGCTTTTGGGGTACAGGTTGTTCATAACGTAGATAAAAAGCATACATTTTCTCTATGGGGATCGTAATTTTATACATGGGTTTATCATGAGGTACAACACCGTTCTTCACACTTCTGTTGAGATTTAAAAGTTTTTCTTCTTCCATTTTAAGTAGTGCAGCAATCTCTTTTAGCAATGTTCCTGCAAGAACATCAACCTCTATGAGAGGATTTTCCAAATTCTCACTTTTGTCATTGCTAAAACCCAAAGTAAGATTCTCACCAATCATTGCAAGAAGAAGAAGTTTTTTAATGTATTGACGCGTTTCATGAGGCACATACTTCGATCTTTCATCTGTCAATACACTTAATTCATCCGTTCTTGCACGATTAATAGCTCTGCTGACACATCCTTCACCACAATTGTATGCCATAGCTGCCAGATACCATTTACCAAACTGTTTATGTAGTTTATTGAGATAATTTATCGCTGCAGATGTTGCACTGACGGTATCACACCGTTCATCATAGCTATTACATACAGTGAGATTGTAGTGTTTCGCAGTAGCTGGCATGAACTGCCACAAACCTACAGCTTTTTTGGGAGAGACAGCATCTGTAGAAAATCCGGATTCCACCATAGAAAGATAGATAAACAGATCACTCACACCATCATCAACAAGAAGCCCCTGCATTGTGGGCAATATCTCTTTGCCTCGACGCAAAGAACGCTTGTAAAATGATTTTAGATTTTTTTCATACTTTGAAACAAAAGAGATAAACTCTTC
>CALDBH010000020.1 GCA_937938065.1 uncultured Sulfurovum sp.
TGGTTTTGGTGAGCGTGGTGTTGAAGGTAAAATTCACGCGCTTCAATATGCGAGAGAAGAGAAAATACCTTTCTTGGGTATTTGTCTTGGTATGCAACTTGCTATGGTTGAATTTGGCCGTAATGTTCTTGGGCTTGAAGATGTAAATTCTGTTGAATTTGATGAAAATACTGCTAATCCTATGATTTATCTTATCGATGAATTTATAGATGCAAGTGGTTCAAAACAAGTGAGAACAACTACATCTCCAATGGGTGGAACGATGCGTCTTGGTGAGTATGAATGTGAAACAAAAGAGGGCTCAAATCTTAGAGCTGCTTATGATGCACCTATCATTTTTGAAAGACATAGACACCGTTATGAAGCAAACCCTAAATACAGAGAAGCATTAGAAGCTAATGGTATGGATATTACAGGTGAATCTCATGGACTGATCGAAGCAGTAGAAGTGAAAGGTCATCCTTGGTTTCTAGGTGTACAATTCCACCCGGAATTTACTTCTAGACTTCAAAATGCAAATCCGTCTATTTTAGCTTTTGTGAACGCAGCCATTCAACATAAAAAATAGATGGTTAAGCTATTAACGCTTACAGGGTTAGAAACACTTTTAACCGAGCGCTTTGAAGAGGGTTTCCTCTCTTTGCGTGATCTTCCTCAACCTTCCTCTTTTAAAGATATGGACAAAGCGACAGAGCGTATTGTTTCTGCCATTCAAAACAAAGAAAAAATAACTATCATCGGTGACTATGATGTAGATGGTGTGACCTCTACAACTTTGATGAAACTTTTTTTTGATGAAATTGATTATCCTGTTGAGTGGATCATACCTAACCGTTTTAGAGACGGGTATGGACTCTCAGCTAACATTATTCCTCGTATACTAGGTACAGACCTAGCCATAACGGTGGATAACGGTATCTCTGCAGTCTATGCAGCTCAGTTGTGTAAAGAAGAAGGCATAGATCTCATCATTACCGATCATCATCTTTTAGCCCCGGAAATACCAGATGCCTATGCGATCATAGACCAAAAACAAGAATCATGTACATTTCCCTATGCTGATGTGTGTGGTGCACAAATTGCCTGGTATCTTATTGCTTCAATCAAAAATGCACTCAATATAAAAATTGATATGATGTCCTATATGGAATTAGTCTCAATAGCTATTATTGCAGATATGATGCCTCTACAGCATATCAATAGAGCAATGGTCCTTGCAGGGATAAAAGCACTGAATAAGAGTCAACGGCCTGCGATCAAAGCTTTTTTTGAACACAGTCAAAAAGAGACAATCACTTCTGAGGATATAGGGTTTTTCCTTGCACCTTTACTCAACAGTGCAGGGCGGATGGATGATGCTTCTTTTGCCGTAGATTTTTTATCTTCAACCAATATTTATGATGCCAGAGTAAGACTCGAACGTCTCATAGAGTTTAATACACTTAGAAAAGCTACGGAACATGATATTACGCAAAAAGCGATGTCACAGGTGAATCATGATGATGATGTGATTATCGTGCTAGGCGAAGCGTGGCATGAAGGCGTGGTAGGTATTGTAGCAGCCAGAGTTGCACGGGCATGTGAAAAACCTTGTATTGTACTTACCCACAGTGAAGAGGGATTACTCAAAGGAAGTGGTAGAAGTTTTGGAGAGTGTGATCTCTTTGCTATCGTAGATAGTACTAGGATGCACTTAGAGAAGTTTGGAGGACATCAGGCAGCCATTGGTCTTTCTTTGAAAAAACAGAGCTTAGAAGCTTTTAAAACAGAAGTACAGGAAAACTTTAGAGAAGGTGCCTATGTGAAAGAAGTTTTTGATCCCGAAATAGTAGGAGATTTACATTTTTCAGCTATCTCTTTTGATCTGACATCTATAGTAAAAAAGTTTGAGCCATACGGACAAGGAAACAGCACACCAAAATTTATCAGTAAGAACGTAGAGATACTCCAAGCAGATACAATGGGTAAAGAGGGTGAGCATTTACGCTTTTCTTTTGCCCAAAATGGTATAGTCATGCAAGGTGTTAAGTTTAAAACTAGAGAGGTTTTTGAAAGAGGATCTAAAGTAAATATTACCTATACGGTCAATGAAAATTATTTTAGAGGTAAAACAACATTGCAGTTAATGGTAGATAAGGTGATTTTAGATCCAAGTTAAGACTTGGATCTGAGGAGAAAGAAGAATCTATTTAGATTGGTAAAACTCTAATGTTTTCGTCTAGTTTTTCTTTAAGAATGTTTTCTATAGCGAAAAGAGTACCTGTACTTGAACTTGCGCAGCCAGAACATGCACCTAAGTAACGGATGTAAATGTCAAAGTTCGCACCATTTTCTTTGATGTCAAGGATTTCCATGTCCCCACCATCCATGACAAGCATTTGTCTGATATGCTCATCTACCACTTTATCCACTGCTTTGATACGCTGAACAATTGTCATTTGGGCAAAATCAGCACCAGTACCACCGGTATTACCAAGTGTTGCACCAGCAGCCATTTTTTCTTTTTCATGTTCTTCTAGTAAGTCTACAAGATACACATCTTTTTCTTCATGTCCACCAGGCTTGATACAAGATTTACAAAATGCACCCGCTTTAGTGTAGTCTGTTATCTCTTCAACTGTTGTAAGGTCATTCAAACGGATCACTTCTTGAAGTGTAGAGAGCGTGACACGCGCACATTCACATACGATCACTTCTTCTTCGAAGCTGTCCATATCTACACCTTTGTATTGTGCTGCAGCTTTCTTGATAACATCATAAGCCATAACAGAACAGTGCATTTTTTGTGGCGGTACTGCAGGAGTATCTGCATCATCACGCATTGCAAGTTCAACATCGATATTTGTGATCTTTACTGCTTCATCCACAGTTTTGTCTTTACAAAGTTCAGCCATAGTATCTGAAGAGGCAATCGCAGTACCACAACCAAAACTTTTGAACTTAGATGAAAGAATCTTGTCTGTTTCAGGATCAACTGCCCAGTAAAGTCTTACGGCATCTCCACAACTCTCTGCACCAAAGTCAGCAACGATGAGTTTAGCACCCATTTCTTTTGCTTCTTCTTCTGTGATCTCACCCATATTTTGCGGGTTGTTCATTAAATCTGTTACTTTATCGCTGTACTCATCCCAGATGGTACCGCCTACTAAACTATCTATTCCCATAATATATCCTTTATTATTTTCTATTTATTAATGGTGATGTGAGTCTAATCCACTCTCATGACCTTCTGGTGCGTACGCATATGAACTTGAGATACCTCTAAGTCTTAATACGGCTGCTTTAACTACTTTAAGTGTGTAGTCTAACTCATCTTGTGAGGTGTAACGGCTCAGTGAAAAACGGATAGCTGTATGTGCCAAGTCTTCTGCTGCACCGATAGCTTCCATTACTGAGTTTGCTTCCAAATCTTCACTTGCACAAGCTGAACCTGTACTTGCACCGATACCTGCACGGCTAAGATCCCATAACATCGATTCACCTTCAATACCTCTAAATGAGATAAGGATGGTGTTTGGTGTTCTTTTTTCTCTTGGTGTTACAACAAAGGTATCTTCTATTTTGAGGAGTTCATCTTCAAAATTATCTCGCATCTTTCTGATCTCTGTCATTTCAAAGTCAAGTGCATCAACAGCTTGTTCCATCGCTTTACCCATACCTACGATACCTGCAACATTGAGTGTACCTGAACGGTATCCACCCATTTGTGCACCACCATGGAGTAGAGGCATAAGCTCTTTGCCTTTTTTCATATATAAGGCACCCACACCCTTAGGTCCGTGAAACTTATGTGCTGAGAATGTAAGGTAATCCACATTAAATGACTGTAGATCTACAGGTGTTTTACCTATGGCTTGTACAGCATCCGTATGGAAAAGCACGTTATGCTCTACACAGATATTACCTATCTCTTGTACGGGAAAGATAGCACCAGTTTCATTGTTCGCCCACATAACCGATACAAGAGCGGTTTTATCAGTGATGTTGTCTCTTACACTTTGTGCTTCTATAAGTCCTTCATTGTTGATAGGAAGGTAAGTAACCTTACATCCCATACTTTCTAAAAACTTTGCAGTTGCTATAACAGAAGGGTGTTCCACTTCAGAGATGATGATGTGGTTCTTTTTGCCTGTTAAAATGTATTCAAAATAGATACTTTTGAGTACCCAGTTATTACTCTCTGTTGCACAAGAAGTGATAACGACAGAATCTTCTTTAGGTGAATTAATACCCGCATAGATCTTTTCCATACCAGCTTTTATACCAGGGTGCGTATCACTGGCAAATATGTGTAATGAGTTTGGATTACCATATTTTTGTACAAAATATGGTTCCATCTCAGTGAAGACCTGAGGGTCAACGATAGTTGTT
>CALDBH010000021.1 GCA_937938065.1 uncultured Sulfurovum sp.
TTTTTGTGCACTCGTAGCTCAGCTGGATAGAGCATCGCCCTTCTAAGGCGAGGGTCTTAGGTTCGAATCCTAACGGGTGTACCACTTACTTTTTATTGTTTTGTAAAACAATCACATGCGGATGTGGTGAAATTGGTATACACGCCAGACTTAGGATCTGGTGCTTTACGGCGTGGAGGTTCGAGTCCTCTCATCCGCACCACTACAAAAACTTCAATTAACTTATTTCTCAAAATTTATTGTATAATTCTCATATCAAATATATATCTAGGATTTCATTATGGATAAAAGCTTATTTTTCTTTGTTCTCATTGGGGTAGGGTTTCTTTATTTTATTACTCAGTTTGTGGGTGATATCCAGGAAGATGAAAAGTTCCAAAATGATGAATATAAGCAAAAGCATCAGTATGATCACTATCAAACTGTTGACAGTATAGGACGTAAAATACTTGATATGACAGGTGCACCTGTAAATACTCAAGTGCAGGCATGGAATAATTCTGCGTTAAAAACAGAATTCTTAACACTTTTTCCTGATTTTTCTGAGATGAAAATATTTGTAACAGAGAGGGTTAGGGGAGATGCTTTACAAGCAAAACTTACTACACAAATTGACCATGTTGAGAGTCAATATTTTTCTGGTGCTATGAATGCGGAACAAGCCAAGCGCGAGCTTGACTTATTGAATTAGCGAAGATTAACGGCAAGGATCAGACATTTTCTTGCTGTCTGCATACATATAGACTTCTACACGTCTATTGAGTGCTCTGTTCTTAGCAGAGTCGTTCGGTGCAATCGCTTTATTGTATGAACATCCTTTGGTGAATGGTCTTCCATTGACTGTAAGAAGATTACTTACGCTGCTTGCACGTCTTTTAGAGAGGTCCAGGTTGTAAGAGTAGCTTCCTACATTATCTGTAAATCCTGCAACGCCTACAACAGTTTGAGGATAATTAGCTAAAAGCTGTCCCACTTTTTGTACCTTTGTTCTTGCGCTTGATTGTAGCTTAGATGAACCTGTAGCAAACATCATACGGTCTCTAAACATAATTTTTACATAATTATTGGTTTTGGAGACAATAATATTATTGTTTGGATCAAGTGCCGCGAGTGGATCATTGTTTACTCCTGTACCAAGTGCACGTGCGATTTCATTGGCTTGTTGGTCCATATTATAGCCTACTGCTCCACCTAGGGCAGCACCTAGAAGGCCACCAATGATGGCACTTTTTGCGTCTCTGCTACCTGTATTGTATCCTATGGCTGCACCAGCCAGTGCTCCTGTTGCAGCGCCTGTTTTGGTACGATTATAACTCTCGTCTTGTACAAGACCAGGTTGATTGTAACATCCTCCCAGCATGAATGCTGCTACCGAAGCAGCAACTATTGGTTTTAGTAGTTTCATTTTATTTCCTTTTTATTATGAGAGGAGGGCTATTGCCATCCGCCTGTTTGTACTTGTTCCGGATTACTATTGTCTACGGCATTTCCTATACCGGCACCAACAGCTGTACCTATTAGTGCACCAACTGCAGCATTTCCTCCACCGCCACTACCTGTATTATAACCTATGACTGCACCAGCAAGTGCTCCTGTTGCAGCACCCGTTTGTGTTGCATTGTTTGGTGCTACTTCAGAGCCAGTACAACCATTCAATAACGCAATACTTGTACTGGAAATAAGAATAATATTAAGTATACTTTTTTTCATTATGCTTCCTTCTGTGTTTAATGTTTTTGAGTATAATACAGAAATGTGTCAAAAATGTGTCTTATTATTTAGATTTTATTTTCTCATGCCACTGCCAAAGGGTTTTTTCAAAACCTATCTGTTTGGTATCGTAGTATTTTTTGGGCACTGAAAGATAAGATTGTTCTACCCATCCACCAAAATCATGCGGGTAAACATAATCCTTGGCATGCGTCTTTATATGGGAGGGAATAGGGTGTATTTCTCCTTCTTTTATAGAGTTTAGAGCAGAGTTGATCGCCATATAGGCACTATTGGACTTGGGTGAGGAGGCAAGATAGATAACCAGTTGGGCGAGGGATATCCTTGCTTCAGGATATCCTATATGTTTGACGATGTTCAGTGTGGAACTGGCAAGATTAAGTGCAGGGGGGTTTGCATTTCCGATATCTTCGCTGGCCAGGATAGCTAAACGTCTTGCGATAAATTCTGCAGGCTCTCCTCCGTCTATCAGTCTGGCAAGATAATAGATGGATGCATCTATGTCAGAACCCCGGATACTTTTAATCATGGCAGAGGTCAGTTCATAGTGGCTTTCGCTCTCTGCACTTCCAGCCTGCATAGCATGAGGACGTATCTGCTTGAGCGTATTCTGTGTAATAGGGCTTTCTACGGCTCCCGCACTTTCTAGAAGGTTTAACATAGCCCGTACATCACCACCACTGGAAAAGACAAGATACTCTTTTGCATCCTCTTCTACTGTGAGATCTTCCAATTGTATGATTTTATCAAGATAGGTATGCAACTCTTTTTCGTTTATCGATTCAAGTTCAAAAAGATGAGAACGTGAACGCATAGCCGCAGTCAGTGAATAATAAGGGTTTTCTGTAGAGGCACCTATGATCAGTGCTGCCTGGTTTTCCATAAATGGCAAGAGTACTTCTTGTTGGTTCTTACTAAGCCTATGGACTTCATCTATGAAAATAAGAGGTTTTTGTAATGCATTGGTATACTCTTTAAAGATCTTACGTAGATCTTCTATCTTAAGCGTGGTGGCATTCATCTCATAGAAGGGTTTATCGAGAAGCGAAGCAATTACCCTTGCAAGGGTTGTCTTACCACAGCCCGGGGGTCCATAAAAGAAAGTATGAGAGAGGGTATCTGTGGTGATGAGCTTTCGCAATATGGCACTGTTACCTAAAAGATGTGATTGACCTATCAGCTCATCAAGTGTTTTAGGACGATATTTCAGTGCAAGATTTGGCAAAACTTAATCTTTTTTGGTGAACTTTTTAGCTTTGTCCGCTTTTTTTTCTTCGAACTCTTTTTCACGTCGGTTTTTTTCTTCCTGCTTTAGAGCATTGGCTCTGTTCTTGATATCTGCTTCAGCGTTGGCTCTTCTACGTTTCATGAACTTATGCACATCATCATATTCTCTTCGTGT